>JAJFMO010000390.1 GCA_020697475.1 Paenibacillaceae bacterium
TGTCGGCTACCTTCTGTCGGGCGATCCGGCTTACATCCCGCGCCACAACGGAGCCCGCAGCCTGATTCGCAAGCGGGAGAGGGACGAGCTGATCGAGGAACTTGTGCGATGCTACCTCGAATGCCACAAATAAGATGAGAGCGATGGGTCTGGATTTCGGAGACAAGACGATCGGGGTGGCGGTGAGCGATGAGCTCGGCTGGACGGCGCAGGGCGTGGAAGTTATTCGTCGCAGCACCCTTAAGGGAGATCTGGAACGATTGGCCCAACTGGCGAATACATACGGGATCACGGATGTCGTCGTAGGATTGCCGAAGAACATGAATTCCACGATCGGGGAGCGCGGCGAGAAGAGCTTGGCCTTCGCGGAACGCCTGAAGCAACATCTTCAATTGCCTGTACACATGTGGGACGAACGGCTGACGACGATGGCGGCCAATCGCACCCTGCTGGAAGCCGATGTAAGCCGCAAGAAGCGCAAGCAAGTCGTCGACAAGCTGGCGGCGGTATTCATTTTGCAAGGATATCTCGATAATCGATCAAAGGGGTGAACGGATTGGCCAACGAGGAGAACGAAAATTTTGACGAACCGGAACTGATTTACATCGCTGACGAAGAAGGCAATGATGAAGAGTTCGAGGTCATCATGAAGTTCGAAGTGGACGATACAGGCAAGAAATATATGATGGTTGTGCCCTACAGCGAAGACGAAGAGGTTGATGTAGACGAAGAAGAAGTGTATGCTTTCCGCTACGAGGAGGACGGAGACGACCTGACTTTGTTTACGATCGATGACGAAGAGGAATGGGAAATCGTTGAGGAGACCTTCCATACTTTGCTGGACGAGATGGAAGACGAAGACTAGAGCTGGAGGGTTTACGATTTTACTTCGGATGGGGAAAGGAATCGCGATCGTTCTATGTGCCAGCTTGGGGATCGTTACCGGACTCGGCCTGTTCGTCGCCAAATCGCTGCAACCGGCCGGTTCGGCGTCTCCCGGCGTGCAGGTGACGATTGACAGAGGTATGGACTCCACGCAAATCGCCAAGCTGTTGCAACAACAGGGGATCATTCGCAACGCTCAAATTTTCGGGCTTTATCTGAAATATAAGAAGCAAGGCGGCAAATTCCAGGCCGGCACCTATCTGCTGCAGCCGGATATGACGCCGGAACAAGTTATCGCCAAGCTGAACGCAGGCGACATTGTCAAAGAGCAAGGTCCGCGGTTCACGATACCGGAAGGCTTGACGATCGAACAGATCGCCAGCAAGCTGGCTGCCTCAGGGATCGTAGATGAGGCGGTTTTTTTGCATGCCGTCGATTCGCCTTCGGACTATGAATCTATCTTGCCGGCCATCGCGCAGATTCCGCAAGATTCCGGTCTACGCCATCCCTTGGAAGGCTATTTGTACCCCGACACCTACGAATTGAAGAAGGAGTACACCACAGGCGACGTGATTGCAACGATGCTGGAGGAAACCGGCAAGAAGCTGAACGAATTGCCTTCGGACTGGCAAAATCGAATGAACCAAATGGGGTTGACTCTGCACCAATTGCTAACGGTCGCCTCGCTGATTGAGCGGGAAGCGGTGTTGGATGAAGAACGCCCTCTCATCGCCAGCGTCATCTACAACCGGTTGAAGATCGGCCAGCCTCTGCAGATCGATGCGACGATCCAATACTTGTTCGATACTCCGAAAGAGAGATTGTTCGAGAAAGACTTGCAGATCGAAAGCCCATTCAATACCTACCTCCACACCGGACTTCCGCCCGGACCGATATCCGATTCCAGCTTCGCTTCGATCAAAGCAGCACTATATCCGGAAACGAGCGACTACTTCTATTATGTAACGAAGAAAGACGGCTCGCACAGCCATCTTTTCGCCAAGACGTTCGCCGAGCATCAGAAAAATATCGAAAAAAGTCTAAATAATCCGTAATTCGCGAACGTCTGCAAAAGGAAATTGCGGCTTCGATGTCGAATGTTGTATGCGAAAAGGTGGTGCAATCCGTTGGGTAAGCAGGTGTCTATACTTGCAGTAAGAAACTCGGTAGGTTTGAAGCTGTTTTTGACATTTTTCATCAGTATCGGTTTGTTCGTCGTGGTGATGGGGTTCTCTTCCTACGAAATTTCCAGCAAAGTGATCGAGAACAAAGTATCGGACACAAAGATCGAGACGATGAAGCAGTTGGTGCAGAAGCAGGATCTGATGCTGGAACAATACGAATCGGTTTCCCTGCAGTTGTTGTTCGACGACGAAACGCAATCGTTCTTAAAAGATTCGAGCGACCCCAGTCTCTCCCCTTACGACCGGCTGCAGCTGACCCAGAAGATGAAGGATAAGCTTTCCAATTATTTGAACGCCAATAAGAATATCAAATCATTGCAGTTGTATTCGGTGAACGGCGAATTATTGGCAAATTCCGGCTCGGGTACGGCCATTACCCGAATCAACGAACAACCATGGTTTGATAGTGTGGAGAAGGCAGGGGGAAGGGCCGTCTGGCTCGACACGAAACCGAACGGCTACACCGCTTCGGGTACGACGTTTGCGATGTCGCGGATGCTGAAGAGCACGGCAATGAGCAACATTACGGTGGTTTTGGTGATGGAAGTGCAAGAGGATAGCCTGTCCAACGATTTCGCTTCGGTGAAGATGGGCGCAACGGGCCGTGTAGTTATTCAGAACAGCGATAATAAGGTGAATTCCAGCACGAATAAACAAGAGTTGGGCGGCGACGGGATTGTCCAACTGAGCGATGAGCAGAAGGCCAACGGACTCGGGTCGAACATAGCAACAATTAACGGCAAGGAATCGTTGGTTGTTTACGCCAAGTCGGCCAAGACCGGATGGTATACACTCGGCGAAGTGCCGCTATCGGAATTGACGCAAGATACCGACAAAATTTTGCAAATCACGTTGGCGATGTCCATCATTGCCCTCCTTCTGGCCATCGGAATCGGATACTGGATGGTGCGCAAGGTTGGCCAACCGTTGGCCCAATTGCGCAATCTGATGAAGTTGGGTGAACAAGGGGATCTGCGGGTGCGTACGAACTTCCGCAGCAAGGACGAGATCGGTGAGTTGGGGGACAGCTTTAACAGAATGATGGAACAGATCACTTTGCTGGTTACGCAGACGAACGCCACCGCCCAGGAGGTGCTGGCAACGGCTGCCGAGCTGTCCCATTCTTCTCGCAAGACGGCAACAGCAGCCAAGGAGATCGCCCTGGCTACCGAGGAAATTGCCGGAGGCGCAACAAGCTTGGCGGTCGAATCGGAGAAGGGCAACGAATTGACCCATCATATAGGCGAGCAGATGAAGAAGGTGGTCGAGACCAACTCCTCTCTAAGCGATTCCGCCGAGGAAGTGCAAAGCTCCAGTCGCAAAGGCGTCAGCTATATGTCCGAGTTGACGGTCAAGACGGGCGCAACGGAGGAAATAACCCGATCTATGGTGGACAAGGTCACTAAGCTCAAGGACAGCACCGGCTCGATCCGAAAAATACTCGAAGTGCTGAATATTATGACCAAGCAAACGAATATTTTGTCGCTGAACGCAACGATTGAAGCGGCCAGGGCCGGCGCGGCGGGCAAGGGCTTCATGGTCGTCGCCGACGAGATCCGTAAGATGGCCGATCAATCACGGCAATCGATCGAGGTAGTCGGGCAAATCATCATTACGATCCAGAAAGAAATTGACGAGACGGTTAGGATGTTGTCCGACGCTTACCCGATGTTCCAAGAGCAGATCGCTTCGGTGAAGGAAACCGATGCGATCTTCCAACAGGTGTTGTGGAATATGGAGCAATTTATCGACAAGCTGGGAGATGTCCGAATTTCAATTCGTTCATTGAACGCCTCCCAAGTGACGCTGAACGATGCGATGAGCAATGTCAGCGCAGTGGCCGAGCAGTCGTCTGCCACTTCTCAGGAAGTCGCTTCCTTAAGCTCGGAGCAGATGAGCATCAGTGACGGTCTCGTCAACTTGTCGGAGAAACTGGAAGGGGTGTCGAATTCGTTGAAGGAATCTCTCGCCCGTTTTCAAATATAAAACTTGAAGTCTGGTGAATAATGGATGCTGCGAGAGTGAATCATTCTTCCGATCGCTGTTGTCCCCGAATTTCTTTGAATGACTGCTAAGAGCAGTCGAAATTCGGGGACAAAGGCGAACGCTAACGCTTCTTCAGAACGATTTCACTCTCTTACGCAATTTATTCACCAGACTTCTTCGGAACACAAATAACCGGACCTGCGATTACGCGGGTCCGGTTATTTGTTTTTATCATGATGTATGTCAAGGTGATTATTGTTCTTCGTCGGGCGGATTGTTCAGGACATCCCGCATCGCCGAACCGCTCAGTTTCTTGTAACGGTTGGCCCTGCGCAAAATTTCTTCCGCCATTTCCTTGATGTAGAATTGACTTCGCATGGAATCAAGGAAAAGATGAATTC
>JAJFMO010000391.1 GCA_020697475.1 Paenibacillaceae bacterium
CGTGTGGCGCAGCAATATGTCAAGACGACGGAGCAGGGCGTTCAGTCGTTCACTGATCAGATGCCGAGCGCCATCGCACTCAAGGACAGGCACATCGCGCTCGCGATGGAGTCGCAAGTCGCCGATGGCAGCTACAAAATTTCACTCGCTTATTCGGCGGACAACTGGGCGCACCCGCTCGACATGAACGAGACCGGGCCTGGCGAGCGGGTCAGCAATGTGTATGCGGGGGCGGCTCCGTATCTGGCGAAGTTCCCATCCGGCGAGACGGTGCTCGGCTACAACCGAGGCTCGCAATACCGGCTGCGCCTTGGGGATGCGGACGCCCGCCGTTTCGGCGAGGAATTTGCTCCTTTTGCAGGCAAAGGGTATTGGGGAGCCGTGGAAGTGATCGGTCCCCGCACGCTCGTCGCCGCCATGGCTAACGTTGTGCCGGTGGACAAGAAGAGGTACAACAACTCGATCATGCTGGCTGTGTTGAGTTTAAACGGTTCTTGAGCCTTCCTTGAATTGCCGCCGGTATTGATTCGGGGACATGCCATAGGCGTGTTTGAACGCATTAGTGAACGAGGCGATCTCCAGGTAGCTCAGCGACTGAGCCACCTCGGAGACGCTCAGACCGAACTGCGTCAAAAGTTCCGCTGCTTTGGCCATTTTCAACGACACCAGATATCGGGAGGGAGACAGGCCCTCCCTCTTGGTGAAAACCGCAGAGAAGTAAGAGCGGTTGACGCCCGCGAAATCCGCTGCATCCTCTACCGTAATTCCTTCCGTATAGTGCATGTTCATAAACTCAAACCCTTTGTCCAACCAATATTCCCCTTCGTTCCCCACCGTTGTCCGGCTTGCTTCGGCATTGACGATAATTTGTTCGAATAGACGATACATATGGCTCACCCGCGACAGCGAATCGGGAGCCGATTGATGAAACACTTTCCATAAGTCCTCCAACACGTACTTCATGACGCCGTCCACTACGTTATTTTGCAGAAAATGGGTAAAGAACCCCATTCTTTGCACAAGAGCTTCGGCTTGCGGGCCGTCGAAAGCGAACCAGAACACGCTCAGCGGCTTGGCCGGGTTGGTGCCGGATCGATACAGCCGGTTAGGGAACAGGCAATACAGGTCGCCCTCGCGGATGGGCAGGTGCTCTTCTCCGTGGGTAATATCCCCTTCTCCTTCCAGAACGAAATGAAGGTAGTAATAGGAGATCAGCCGCGGTTTCAGTTGGAAATTAGGTTTCGCCTTGTTGCGTCCGATCCGGGTGGGCCAGACGCCTCCCAGCCTTTCCAAGGACGAAGGGGTGTAGTATACGTGTTCCGAGATTTGAATGTCCGTTTCTTTCACCGTTGTCCTCCCGCCAATCTAACATTAGAACAAATTTAAATCTAACAGTGGAATATATCAATCCCCCACCCCCTTTTTTTATAATGGGCTTGCAAGCACTCAGGGACAACGAATATTGGGGAGGGTAAGTTTATGCTTGGAGGCAAATGGAGGCATTGCTTGACGGTAGGAATGATTGCGGTGTCATTGATCTTGGCGGCAGGCTGCAGTGGAAACAGCGTCAGCAGCAGCGGCGGCAACCAGGGGGCGGGAGAAACGGGTGGATCGACAGACAGCGGCAAACAGGCAAATTTGAAAGTGTTTTTCTTCGAGCCGGGATTCGTGGATACCGACTTTACCGCCAAATTTGCTCCGCATCTGCAGAAGAAATATCCGAACATCACGTACGAACTCATCAACAGTTCGAAAGATCAGACGATTGAAAATATGATCGCGGGCAACGATGTACCGGACATTATTTTTGCCGGAGAGAAGGAAATTGCCCAGCTTTCCGTGCTGGGTATCCCGGAAGATCTGAATCCCATGATCAAGCAGCACAAGCTGGATATGGAGCAGTACGAACCGGTTGCCAACACTACAATCAAGAGTTACAGTGATAAAGGGGAAATATTGGCGCTGATGTTCAGCCTCCAGTATTACGCAACTTTTTACAACAAGGATATATTCGATAAGTTCGGGGTGCCCTATCCGAAGGATGGCATGTCGTGGGATGATTTGATCGGACTGGGGAAAAAGCTGACAAGAGAGGAGGGGGGAAACCAATATTACGGTTTGCAGATGGGCAATGTATCTGAGCTTGGGTTGCTGTATCGGTTGGATTTAGCGGATTCGAAGACGAAGAAAACATTTCCGAACCAGGAAGGCTGGAAGAAAGTTTTGGCGCTGGGGAAAGAAATTTACGGCATTCCCGGCAATCTGGAACCGCTTAATAAGTCCAATTCCGTCTCGACGGTGTTCACTAAGGATCAGAATGTGGCCATCTCTCCCTATTACGGCGACAGCTTTGTCAACAAATTGCGAATCCTGTTCGAGCAAGGGAAGCCGATGAACTGGGACATGACGTGCTATCCGTCGTTGAAGGAACAACCGGGGAAGAGCCATGAACTCAGCTTCCGCTCTCTTGTTATTTCCAAGACAAGCAAATACAAAGAACAAGCATTTCAGGTGGCGCAATTGATCGCAACCTCGCCGGAGACGCAAACCCAACTGGCCAAAGACGGCTTTCAAGCGGCTATGAAGGACGATAGCTACAAGAAAGTATTCGGGGAGAACCTGGCGAGTCTGAAAGGCAAGAATGTCTCGGCGATTTTTAAGACGATTCCCATGCCGATCCACCACGTAACGATTTACGATTCGCCGACGGTGAAGGCGACCAATGCGCCGTTTTACGACTTCCTCAACGGGAAGACGGATGCCAACACCGCTTTGAGGCTGGCGCAGGAAGCAGCGGATAAAGCGATTGCCGAATTGAAATAACGAGTTTTACAAAAAAATGGGTTGAACAGGAGAGACCATGCGATGCAAATTCAGCAAGTAATGATCACCGGACAGCATCAAGCAGAGCTTCAGCGTGTGGAGCTGTCGGAACAGTTGGGCCGCGACGAGCTGCTGATCGAAACCGAGTATTCGTTTATTAGCGCAGGCACGGAACTATCGATCTATACGGGCACGGAGCCGAAGGTTCATCAGCCTGGAAGCTGGTGCTCTTACCCATGGAATTCGGGTTACGCCAACGTTGGAATCGTGCGGGAGGTCGGATCTGGGGTAACTGGCATCCAGACGGGCGATCGGGTGTTCAGCTTCGGCAGACATGCCTCGGTGATCAAGATGAGTCAGAAGAGAATGGTGGCGAAAGTGCCGCCGGGTCTCGACCCGAAATTGGCGGCTGCTTCGCGAATGGCCGGAGTCGCTGCGACCTCTGCGATCCTCAGTGTCACGAACGTCAATGATTGGGTGGTTGTATTCGGCCTGGGGATGGTCGGCAATATGGCGGCGCAGTTTTTCCAAGGCAAGGGGTGTCGGGTACTCGGGGTGGATCCTGTGGAGTCGCGGCGGAAAGTGGCGGAAAGCTGCGGTATACTGCGCACCTTCGGCGGCAGCCCGGAAGAAGTGCAGCAAGAGGTGGCGCGGCTGACCGGAGGAAATCTGTGTGACATTTCCGTCGACGCCGTCGGCCATACGAACGTCGTCATGCAGGCCATGAGGGCTACGGCTAAGCTTGGCCAAGTCGTACTGCTCGGCAGTCCGCGTGCAGAGGTGCAAGGCAACATCACGGCGGTGTTGTCCGAAATCCACTTGCGGAACATTACTGTGCGGGGGGCACTCGAATGGTGCTTGCCGCAGTACTCCGATTTTCCCGGCAGAACGTCGCTCTACAGCAAGCAATTGTGGATTTTTGACTGGCTTGAACAAGGAAAGCTGCGGCTTGATCCGCTCGTCTCCCATGTCATGGGTGCGGAGCGGATCAAGGAAGCTTATGATGGGCTGTTGCATAAGCCAGAAGAATTCACCGGGGTAATATTGGATTGGGGCGGGCTGTAAGCCCCAGCCGCTCCAGCTGATCCGGCCACTTCGGCCACTTCCAGCCCAACGGTCCCCTCAGTCACTCTAACGATTGCCACGGGGCTTATTTTCACGAATGAGGGGCCTAATTTTCTCTAACGTTTGCCACGAACGCTATTTGGACAAATTCGCTGCGATTTTCCCGAAAATAGTGAAATTACGTTGCACATAGTCGTTAGAGTTTGAAAGCAGCGAATTTCGTTAGTTTAACGTCTCTGGCAGTCGTTAGAGCTGCAGCAGCCATCCACACATCAAGTAACCCAATACAAAAGCCAGGGTAGCGGAAATCTGCACCGTCAGATCCCGCTGGTCCTGGTTTTTTGCTGCTTTTGGGTGCTTAGCGATTGAGGTGGATTTAGGTGCAAAAGTGCGCTTGAATTTTTGCTTTTAGTGGGATTCCAGTGATTATGGAGCAAAAGTACACCTTGCTGAGCCCCCCCCCGCTCGATTTGAGGTCGAACCAAGCGCACTTTTGCACCTCATTTTGCAAAATGGCCAGTTTCCCCAACAATATCGTGCACTATTGCACTATTGCACTATTGCAC
>JAJFMO010000392.1 GCA_020697475.1 Paenibacillaceae bacterium
TGCGGTATTCGGATGCGAGCCGTGAATGAGCAAATCGTGGAAAATGATCGACGAGCCCGCTTTCACCGCTGCGGAAATCGCCTTGCTCTCATCGATATCGCTCTCTCGCAGGCGAATGCGAAATCCGTTGTCGCTCGGATCGGCCAGATCGTGTTCGATGTTGTTGTGATGCGAACCGGGTATGAAGCGCAGACACCCATTGTCCGGTGTGGCGTCGTCCAAGGCAATCCACACGGATATTTTGTGGCTGCCTTTCCAATAGGAATAGTCCTGATGCCAGGCGGTGGGGAACACAATTTTCGCACTCTTGTACACCGTCTTGTCGCTCATGAACAGCACGCGATCGCCGATGATTTCTTTGAGCGCGAGCACCAGCCGTTCGTTCGTGGCCATCGAGCGGAACAGCTCGCTGCGCCGGGCCAGCCCCATCTGTACACCGTTGTTGAGCTTGCCGGGCGTTTCCTCGATGAACTGTAAAATTTGCTCTTTCGCTTCTTTCAAAACATCGGGCGGGTACAATTGCTCCAAGATGACGAACCCGTCATCGTCGAATTGCTCCTTCAAACGAGCATCCATTGGATCATTGGTCATAACCTATCCCTCCATAAACGATGATCGGGCGCAAGCTTAGTCTCCGGCTTAGTCTTCGGCTTCGTCTTAAGCATAACTCGCGAACGCCGGCCGACACCATGGAGAGAGAGCCGGTTGCATGGACAAAACGAACATCGATTTATCCCCGATCTTGGCCAAGCAATTTCGAATAATCCGACGGGGCGACGCCTACGGTCTTTTTGAACAGTCTGCTGAAATAAAATTCCTTTGTTGTAAAAATTCGAGCAGTTCCTTCGCCCGATTCATCCTTAGACGAACGATGTAATGCTTCGGGCTGCAGCCGGCGATTTGCCTGAACCAGGGTACGCATGCCGTTGATCGTGTAACTCCCTTTGCCGCCGACGATATAATGCAGCGAATGGAAGGCGTGAAGGCGGGACGGCAGTTGCGTGGCCGGCGCGAAACGGTGTTGGCCGACCTGGACGAAGGAGAAAGTCAGCGCTTTCAATTGGTTGGCGATTTGGTGCGCATCCATGGGGCACCTCCTGGCGCAGGCTTGATGCGTATTCCGTGCGGATTCGGCGCGTATTTGGCCAATGAACCGCGAATATGAAGCGGTTTGAAGGTTTACAAACGGAAATGGCTGAATTACAATTAATTTATGTAGCACAATGTTCCAAATATGGAACAACGTTTTTGCTATTCTATTATTCATCATATCATGAGTTCGAAGGAGTTGGGTGAAAATGTTGGATCAATTGCTTCAGTCCCGCATCGTGCTGATTTACCGGGGGCAGACGCCTGAGGAGTGCGCAGCCTTGACCCGGGTGCTGGCGGATGCCGGGATTCGCTACTTTGAGGTGACGATGAATACGCCGAACGCCCTTCAGGCGATCCGGTTGCTGAGGGATCAAGCCGGGGAAGGTGTGCACATCGGCGCCGGCACGGTCACCAAGCCGGAAGAAGTCGATCAAGTGCAGGCAGCGGGCGCAACGTATATCGTTTCTCCCAATACGAATTTCAAAGTGATTGAGCGGACGAAACAACTGGGGATGTTCAGCATTCCCGGCGCGTTCACTCCCACCGAGATTATGAACGCTTACGACGCCGGCGCCGATATCGTCAAGGTGTTCCCGATTCGCAATGTCGGTGCGGATTACATTCGCCAGCTTCGCGGGCCGATCAAAGATATTCCGTTCATGACCACAGGCGGGGTGACTCTTGAATTGGTTCGCCCGCTTCGCGAAGCGGGCGCCGATGCGGTCGGGGTCGGCCTGCACTACTTCGGGTCAGGCGGGAACCCGGACGACCCGGCTTACCGCAAGGCGTTGACCGAGCAGGCTCAAAAGTTCATCGAGGCGGTGACTTTGCCGGGGCCTGAGGGAGCGGGTCGGCCGTGAATTTCGCACAGGTGCAGAAGAGGATCAAACCGCCGTCCGGGCAGTTCGCTGTCGCCTGGACCGGCCAGGCCGGTTTTTCTTTCAAGAGCGCCGAAGGAGCCGTCATCCACGTTGACCCGTTCTTGTCCGACGTCTGCTCCCGTTACATCGGTTACCATCGGGCGATCGACCCTCCGGTGGAGATAGAGCATATTCGCGGGGACTACTTCCTGTTCACCCACGAGCATCGCGACCATCTCGACTCCGATTCGGTGCCGATTATCGCCGCGAACAATCCGGGGGCGGTATTCGCGGGGCCGCCGGCATGTGTTGTGAGATTGCTGGAGATCGGCATCCCATGGGAGCGGATTCGGCCGATCGCCCGCGGCGGCAAGCTGGCGCTGGGCGATGTCGGTGTGAGCGCCGTTCTCGCGTACCACACTGACGACAGCATTGGGTTCGTGCTGGATTTCGCGGGCGCGCAGGTGTACATCAGCGGCGACACGACATACTCCGATGAGCTGATCGGTGCGGTAAGCGGAGCCGCCGGAACAGGACTTGAACTGATGATGGTGTGCATCAACGGCCGGCTCGGCTGCATGAACATTCCGGATGCCGCCCGGTTGACGGCGCACTTGCAGCCGCGCGTTGCGATCCCGATGCACGTGGACATGTTCGTGGAGAATACGGCCGATGCCGGCGAATATGTGAGGCTCGTTCAGGCGTACAGCGGGACGACCCAAGCCGTCAAGATACAGTATGGCGAGTGGTATTTGTACGGCAAGGAACACGGTCTGTGTCTCGAAGAGGAGGAGTCGGCATGATCAACAATACCATCACCTACGGGAGCGGGCTGGTACGGGAAGCGGTTGCCGGATTGAGCGACTACGTGGTCGTTACAAGTCGCACTCCTTGGAGGCTTTTCGGGGAGCGATTCAATCCGCAGCCGGCCAAGGTGGTTTTCCCCGAATCGCTGGAAAAGACTTACCTTGACGAGCTTTCCGCCACGTTGCCGATGGAGATCGACATCGTCGGCTTGGGGGGCGGGGCGGCGCTGGATCAGGCCAAATATTTGGCTTATTTGCGCAACCGCACGCCCGTGCTGTTCCCGACGTTGACGTCGAGCAACACGCCGTTCTCCGATTTTATCTCCGTACGCCGGTCGGGCAAGCCGTTCGGGTTCAAGCAGGACGGCTGGCCGCGCAAAGTATTCGTCGACTTCGAGCTGATCCGCCAAGGGGACGCCCGGATGAACCGGGCGGGATACGGCGATCTGCTGTTTATGATGACGACGCTCGAAGACTGGCGGCTGTCCGCCGCGCGCGGCATTGGCGCCCCTTACGAGGAAGCCGTCGGCAACGAGGTCACCCGGCTGATGGAGCAGACGGCCGGCTTCGCTTCGGAGGTCGGGGCGCTCAGCGACATCGGAATCGAACGGCTGATGCGGGCGTTCGCCGCTTCGACGGAAATCATCGCCCGCCATCCCCATTTGCCGCTGGATTGCGGGTCGGAGCATCTTTATTGCTGGCAACAGGAGAGCTTGGTCAAGAGCGATTTCATCCATGGCGAATTGGTCGCGTTGGGCATGATCATCGTCTCCTATCTTCAAGGGAAGGGACAGGAGACGATTCGCGCGGCGCTCGACCGCGCCGGGGTGATTTACCGGCCGCGTCAGCTGGGACTGGACTGGGAGGACATCCAGCGGACGTTGCTCACCGTCGAAGCGTACAACAAGGAGTATCGCAAGCTGAACACCGTGTTTGCCGCGGTTGAGTGGACGCCGGAATTGTTGGGAGAAATTCGCGCCTTTTTGTTCGGATCGTAGGAATACCAAAAATCAAAGGGATGGGATCAATGAACAATCGGAAGCCGAATGTATTGATCATCCAGACGGATCAGCAAAGCACATGGACAATGGGCTGCTATGGCGGCGACTTGATCCATACGCCGAATATCGACTCGTTGGCGGAAGAAGGCGTCAAATTCAATCAATTCTTTACGATATCTGCGGTATGCACGCCTTCGCGGGGCAGTTTTATGACCGGGCGGTACCCCCATTGTCATGGCGCGTATACGAATAATCTCGAATTAAATCGCGATGAAGTGACATTGGCTCATGTTTTGCAAAATCAGGGCTACGAGACAGCCTATATCGGCAAATGGCATTTGGACGGTTCGGCGGTCCCTGGGTGGATTAGACCCGAGCGGTCGATGGGATTTGCGGATTGCCGTTGGATGTTCAATCGGGGTCACTGGAAAAGCATGTTGGATAGGGAGAATGACAAGCCGGAAGCGAGTAAAAAGATAGGGAACGAAAAGACATACACAACGGATTGGCTGGCGGATAAAACGATCGAGTTTCTGCGGAATCGCGATACGAACAAACCTTTTTTCGCCATGGTCAGCATTCCGGATCCCCATACTCCTTTTACCGTAAGAGAGCCTTATTCTACGATGTTTGATCCGGATGCGATGACGGTGCCGTCCACCTTTCACCCGCAAAATCCGCCTGATCAAGCAGCTAAAGGCGCAGTATTTGGGCGAAGTGAAATGTATCGACGACAACGTCGGCAAGCTTCTGAACTCTCTCCGCGAGCTGGGCATTCTGGATGACACCGTCGTCGTATTTACATCCGATCATGGTGAATATATGGGCGAGCATGGGCTAATGACCAAAAACAACTTGTACGAAACGGCTCATCGCATTCCGCTGTTGATCCGTTGGCCGGGGGCGATCCAAGCGAATACGATCGTTGACGAGTTAGTCGGCAATGTCGATTTTCAACAGACGATACTAGGTTTATTGGGGATTCCGACTTCGGGCCGCGAACAGGGACGGGATGCTTCTCCTTTGATCAGGAGAGAGAATGCGCCATGGCGCAACGAGGTGTTCCTGCATCACAATACGCTGGACAGAGCGGGGATTTTCACGGACCAATATGAATTGGCGTTTGTTCGCGGGAGGGATGCCATTCTGTTTGATCGACGCTCCGATCCCGAGCAAATCCGCAATCTGTATTCGCAACCGGAATACCGTGAGGCGATTCGCGACTTGACCATTCGCATTCTGGAGCATCATCGACAATGGGCCTCCCCGTCGCTTCATTGGCTGGAGCCGGTTGAGGAATCACTGGCAGGCGGAAGTTAAGGAGAGGAGCTGTAACCGGTATGAATGTGGTTCCAGACGATGCGGTGCGGGTTTCTTCGGATAAAATAAAGCGTTTTGTCTCGCAGGTCGCTGTGAAGGCGGGGATGCGTCAGGAAAACGCAGACTTCTTGGCGAGCCGGCTCGTGGAGAACGATCTACGCGGCGTCTTTAGCCACGGCTCTGTGCAGATAGCGACGTATGCCCGCTTGATGCGCGAAGGGAAGATCAATCCGAATCCGGACGTTCGGACGGTGAAGGAGTCGCCCTCGACGTTGCTCGTCGACGGCGATGGAGGGCTTGGATACTTCGCTGCCTGGCGGGCGGCGGAGAGTTTGGCTGAGCGTTGCCGGGCACAGGGCATCGTCGCCGCGGTTACCCGCAACCATGGGCATATCGGGGCGGCGGGCATCTATTCGCGATTGTTGGTGAAACACAATCTGATTGCTTACGTCACCTCCGGCCACCAGCTGACCTGGAAGCCGGATCAATCAATCATGCGGGCTGCGGGGGGATCGCCGATGTCGTTCGCCGTGCCGTCGGGAGGTGGTCCGGCGATGGTGCTCGATTTCGGTACGATGCATGATTTGTATCAATCTTCGCCGCATGTGGACGAATTGGTCGGGAAAGTTCCGGGGATCGTCCTGCGAAGCATGGGGCTGGGCTTCATGTGCCAGGCGCTCGGAGGCTTTCTCGCCGGCGTGAAGGTGGACGAGGACGCGGTGCAGCGGCCGTTCCCGGGAGCGTACCAGGGGGCGCTGATCATCGCGATCGATGTGGAGAAGTTTTTGCCGCTGGCCGACTTTCTCGGGGAGATGGACGAGTTCGGGCTGCGCACCGCGGAGATGAATCCGTTGCCCGGGTTCGACCGGGCGACATTGCCTGGAGCGCTGGAGGACGAACGGGAGCGGG
>JAJFMO010000393.1 GCA_020697475.1 Paenibacillaceae bacterium
ATCAAATATTGCATCGCAACCGAGTCGTCGCGACCGCCGGCGCCGAGTTGCCGATACAGCAGGTTAGCTTGCTCGATTTGTTCCATATCTACTTCGACACCAAGCCCCGACCGCTTCGGAACGGCAATCTGACCACCCTCAATGCGCAGCGGTTCGCGGGTTAGACGCTGACCGTCCTGCCAAATCCAGTGAGTGTCGATCGCCGTAATGTCGCCGGGGGCGGCCGCTGCCACATGCGTAAACATTGCGAGCGAGATGTCAAAATGATTGTTGGAGTGTGAGCCCCACGTCAGGCCCCACTCGTGGCACATTTGCGCCACCCGTACCGACCCGCGCATCGTCCAAAAATGCGGATCGGCGAGCGGAATATCGACCGCATTCAACTGAATCGCGTGCCCCATCTCGCGCCAGTCGCAGGCGATCATGTTCGTCGCCGTCGGCAAGCCGGTGGCGCGCCGGAACTCGGCCATGATCTCGCGGCCGGAGTAGCCGCGCTCCGCGCCGCACGGATCTTCGGCGTAGGCGAGCAGATGCCGCTTGCCGCGACATAGCGAGATCGCCTCGTCAAGCGACCAGGCGCCGTTCGGATCGAGCGTGATGCGCGCCTCAGGGAAACGCTCGGCCAGCGCCGCGACAGCTTCCATCTCTTGCGAGCCTGTCAGCACTCCGCCCTTGAGCTTGAAATCGAGGAAGCCGTAGCGCGCCTGAGCCGCCTCTGCGAGCCTCACGATGGCCGAAGGCGTCAGCGCTTCCTCGTCGCGCAGCCGCAGCCAATCGTCGCTCGAGTGGATGCCCTCGCGATAGCCCAAGTTCGTCTTGCGCCGGTCGCCGACGTAGAACAAATACCCGAGCGCCGTCACGGACTCGCGCTGCTGGCCGTCGCCCAGCAATGCCGCTACCGGCACGCCGAGATATTGGCCCAGCAAGTCGAGCAGGGCAGCTTCCAAAGCGGTGACGGCGTGAATGGCCACGCGCGAATCGAACGTTTGCCGGCCGCGCCCGCCGGCGTCACGATCGGCGAAGCGCGCCTTCACCGCGCCAAGCACGCTGTTGTACGCGCCGATCGCCCGCCCGACGACGAGCTCGCGCGCCTCGTCGAGCGTCTCGCGAATGCGCTCTCCACCGGGCGACTCACCGACGCCGACGCGCCCGGCATTGTCACGCAAGATGACCACATTGCGCGTAAAATACGGGCCGTGCGCTCCGCTCAAGTTAAGCAGCATGCTGTCCTGCCCGGCGACAGGAATCACCTGCATCCCGGTCACGACAGGGGAATCGGCGGCAAGCCCTCGCTCCAAATTCTCGCTCATCGCGCACCTCCCGCACCGCTGCCGCCCGAGCCCGCTCGCTCCGGCTTCGGAAACCGGCGGAACGTCTCTTCCAAAATCCGCTCCAGCTCGCGATAATGCTCCGGCTCCACCGGGATAAGCGGCGGCCGTACGGTCGTACCGACCGGCAGCCCGACGATCTCCATCCCCGCCTTGATCAACGAGACGGCGTAGCCTTTGCGCTGCCGGCGAATTCGGCTGATCGGCAATATCGTATGGCGATACAGATCGTTCAGCAGTTCCTTTTTCCCCGTCAGAAGAGCATCGTAGAACATCCGGGAAATATGCGGTATGTAATTGGAAATCGCCGACGAGTAGGCGGTGAACCCGAGCGGCACGTACGCCGGCATCGTCACCTCGGCCATCGGCATCCCGTTCAGCCACGCGAGCCGATCCCCGATCGTCTGCGTCAGCTCAATGTTCAGCTCCATATTGCCGAGGCCGTCCTTGACCCCGACGATCTGCGGCAGATCCAACAGCTTCGTCAGCGTCGCGAGCGTCAGCACCGCGTTATCGCGCTGATACAGTATCGCATTCAACTGCGTGCTCGCGGCCACCGTGCGGATGTACTCGTACAGCCCGGCCTGCTCCGGCTCGATCAAGTAGGGAGGGAGCAGCAAGCAGCCGTCCGCTCCCACTTCCTCCGACAGCCCCGCCTGCTCCAGCGCGTGGCGAATGTTGCCGCCGACTCCGGTGTACACCGGAACTTTGCCCCCGGCTACCGCGACCGCCGTCTCGACCAACTCCCGGTACTCTGCGAGCGACATCGCATGGAACTCGCCCGAGCCGCACGCGACGAAGATCGCCGACAATCCCTCTTCAACCAGAAACTTCACATTATGTGCAAAAGCCTCCGTCGCAAGCTTCCCATCGCGATCCATCGGGGCGACAGGAAAGCCAAGAATGCCGGTTGGCACCCGCCGAACATTTTCCGCAATCGTCATGGTTGATCCGCCTTTCTTTACGCCGTAATCTCCCACTGGGCCGCTTTCACTTCGTGCTGCGTCGGCTCGCCGTTCATGTTGCGCACCATATCCTCGATAATCAGCCCGCCGAGCGCCTGATGCCCCTGGATCGCCGCCCCTGCGATATGAGGCGTCAAGAACACATGATTCAGCGACCGCATCGGACTGTCCGCCTTCAGCGGCTCCTTCGGATACACGTCGAACGCCGCCTGGAATCGACCGGTGGCCAGTTGCTCGAGCAGCGCCGCCTCATCGACGACGTCCCCACGCGACGAGTTGATGAAGATCGCTCCGTCTGGGATTGACTCCAGCAGCTCGCGGGTAATGATGCCTTTGGTGGCCGGCAAATTCGGTGCGTGCACGGAAATGATCGGGCATTGCATCACTTGCTCCAACGTCGCCTTTTCCACACCCAACTCCGCCGCCGCTTCTTCAGTCAAATACGGATCGTACAGCTTCACCTTCACGTGAAAAGGAGCCAGCAACCGCAAGAAAGCCCGGGCGGTCTGGCTGGCGGAGACGATGCCGATCGTGCTTCCGGTCAGCTCTCGGCCGTACCAATCGTTATTCTTCCAGCCTCCTGCGTGCAAGCTGTTGTTGTACGAGTGCAAGTAACGAAGCTGAGACAGCAGTACGCCGAGGCAATATTCGGCAACAGAAAGCGCAATCCGCTTGTTGGCCGAGAACAGCTTGATTCCGCGGTCGAACACGGCTTTAGGCACAAGCTTTTTCATCGTGCCGGCGGCGTGGCCGACCATCTTCAGCTTCGGCGCCTTGGCCAGCATCTCTTCGGTGATCGACGGCGACCCCCAACTGGTGATGATCACGTCCGCCTCGCCGATCATCGCGGCCAACTCGTCCGCTGTATACTCCCTGCCCAACCGGTTCCACACCGCGTCGAAGTGTTTATCCGCCTCGGCGATCGCCTCGGGGGTGAACACATCTTCCAACCTTTGTTCCGACGGTAAAATGAGAGCTTTCAATTTTGCAGCCAAACGTCATCTCTCCTCTTCCTAATTTAGTAGTCCGATTACCGACCGTCCAACAAAGCCTGTGCCAAAATGATCTCCGCAATCTCCATCGTCTTCACCGCGTCGCCGAAGTGCGAAGAGGGGAGGGTGCCGGATTTGACGCTGTCGATGAACTCGCGATTTTTCGTGCGGAATCCGGCGTAGCCGTACAGATCATTGCTTCCTGCAATGGTCCGGGCGTCATACTCGATTCCCTTCGTGTCGCCGTCGGCATACAAGTAGCCTTTATTCTCATGCTCGGCTTCGACGCAAATTCCCGGAGCATGCATCTCCACAGCAAAGATGCGCCGCCCGCTAGACCAGCTGTTGATCAAATACCCGGTGGAGCCGTTGTCGAAATGCAGCGTCGCCGAAATAAAGTTGATATCGGGCACGCCGATTCGTTTCGTCGTGCTTTCCACCTTGGCGATTTCTCCTCCGCACATCCAGCGCACCGTATCGATCGAGTGAACTGTGTCGTCCATCATCCGGTCGCGGGCGCCCAGGAACGGGTTCATCTCGCATTTGTAGAAACGGCACGTCGCATGAGTAATCGGTCCCCGCTTCAAGCATTCGTCCCGCAGCATCATCACCATCGGCGTGCTGCGTCGCTGGAAGCTGACTTGGGTGATGCAGTTGTGCTTCTCGGCGAGCCAAGCGAGCGATTTCGCTTGGTGCATCGTGATGCCGAGCGGCTTCTCGATGTAGAGGTTAAGGCCTTGCTCCAAGCACCATGTCCAGATGTCGTACATAATGTGCGGCTGCCCGATGGCATACACGGCGTCCGGCCGCACTTCTTCGATCATTTGCCGATAATTTGTATAGCGTTTGGCGTCGGCGATCCTGTACTTGTCGGCGGTGGCTGACAATTTGTCCGAATTCGTGTCGCATATGCCTGCGAATTCCACATCCTCAAAGCTTGCGAGCGAAGGGTAATGCACGTTGTTAGCCATTCGGCCGGCGCCGATCATGGCCACTTTAATTTTGCTCGAACTCATGGAATACTCGAATCTCCTTTCTTATGTCAAAATGTCAGGCAAAAAGCGATTTCGCGTACACGATATCTTCAGCGATCAACCGCTCGACTTCGTGCTCGGCGGTATATTCGGCCGTCAAGCAGACGACTCCGTTGTAATTTTGCT
>JAJFMO010000010.1 GCA_020697475.1 Paenibacillaceae bacterium
GGAACCTTAAACAGCTCGAATCCGGTAATTTTCATGCCAGACCTCCGTCGTATGTATAGTTTCACCTGAATTATAGCATAAACTTTGCCAACGGAAAGTCCCTAGAACCGTGGGTCACTTCAACCTATTCACAAGAGGTAAAAGTACACGATAATTTTGGCGAAAATGACCTTTTCGAATAAAGAAACGCAAAACTGCAACTGAAATCGGCCTCCTTTTCTTAAGTAGGTCCAATGAGGTGCAGTTTCATATATCGTTATTTACAATCGCTGTGTTCGTCTTGGACTCCCCCATCCGATCTCGTCAATTTTCTCGCAAGATCGGTTGCATCGTCCCGGGTCATCCCGTCTTTCGGGTACGCGACTCCAAATTTATCAAATATGCCTTTGTTGTAATAATTAGCGCTGAAATTTTGAACATAGGGAACCGCCTCCAGGTATTGACCTCCGCTGGAAACCTTGACCGCATCTACAGCCCCTTTACCCAATCGGCTTAAATCGAATTTTCCGGCTTTCATAAATGATCAAAAATTTGATGGTACAATTTTGTTTTCATAAGGACACCTATTATCAACCGATTTAATATAATGAGTTTGTCATATTTATCACGTCGTGATCGTAAAAATTTTAAAATATTATGTCAATAATGTTAAATTTTTTTATAAAATGCAGAAAAGACGAAGTTCGATAAACTTCGCCTTTTCTCAAAGTAGGATAGTCATTGGGATTCAAATAAAATTTGCCGATATTCGGCAAGAGTTACTGACTTTTAAGGGCAACACCAGCCGCTTCCTGCGCTTCTCGAAGGGCGGTATTGACATCGACTCCTTTTTCCAGAACGTTTTTCATGGCATTATTGACGATTTTCCACATCTGATCGTCATACCTGGTTGCCGGGACCGCCGGCGCCGGAATATCGTTGAAGAAAGCATTCACATTCTTACCCTTGAGCGATTTCAATACTTCCCCAAAATAAGGATTCAGCGAAGTATCGCTGAGAACCGAACGCCGGGCATTCTTCATGGCAACAGTCTGTACATCTTTATCCAATAACAGATCGATTACCTTATAAGCATCCTCGCTATGCTGTGACGAAGCCGAGACCAACGAGACCTGGGCGTTAAAATGTTTCCCGTATTTCGGAAACTGTTCGTGATGGGGAAACGTTACCATATCCCAGTTGAACGATTTTCCGGTCTGATCCAGTTGATCAAGCGGGGATAATATGCCGCCATAATTGGCGTACATAGCCATCGTCTGATCGTTGACGAACGATTTGGTAGCATTCGCCGTACTTTCGTTGAAAGGAATACTGTGAATTTTCCGAAATGTTTCAAAAGCATATTTCCATCCTTCAGTATTCAGAACAGGCGTATTGGTTGCTTCGTCAACATAGGGCAGAGACAACGTTCCCGCGAAATGCGGAGCCATATTCTGTACATCCAAAGCTCTATATTTCACTCCCCCTTCCGTACGGGCAACCTTCTGAGCCAGCTCGATCGTTTGTTCCCAGGTCATTCCATCATGTGGATAAGCGACTCCAAAGCGGTCGAATAAATCTTTGTTGTAGAACAGGGCATCCACCTGCATCACAAACGGAAGAGCGTATAATTCGCCATTATCGCCATGCGTTTGAATGCTTTCAATGGCGACCGGATAAATCCGGCTCAAGTCCGTATTGTATTTTTTGACAAGCGGTTTCAAATCCAGCGCAACCTGCTGATTGATATATGCCCCCATCTGGACAGAGGTGGTAAAAATAATATCCGGAATGGAATTCGTCAAGATAGCATTTTGAATATAAGTCGCAGGGGTTTTCGATGTTACGGTCTCAATAGAAATGTTCGGAAATTTCCGCTGAGTCGGGTTTACAAAGTATGCGGCCAGTTCTTCATCGCTGAAATTCCCGTACTCCACATACAGTTTCAACTTCACAGGCTCGGGTGGCGCCGACGATTGTTCCGTTCCCGTTTCTTTGTTCACTTGTTGATCCGCGGCCGAATCTTTGTTGCAACCGCTTGCGATGACGAGTATGAACACCAATGCCATGAATAACAACCCGTGTTTTTTATACATCGCCCAATCTGCTCCTTCACATCGTTTTAGCGGGTCAGCCCGCCCCCTGTTATCCTAAAGGAGGTGTGCCAACCGTGTTCAGTTTCATTTCGTCCTCTCCGCGAACGAGCAATACATTATTATGAGGGTCATTCTTCTGATAAACTTTAACGAATGGAGCCGTCACGCGAACCGCAAGGCCAAGCCTTCGTTTGTTGGATGAATTGGGGGCGGAATAATGAAGGATCCGTTCTGAAAACAAGAAGAATTGACCGGCTTTCAATTCCATCGGAATGGCTTTGCTTGAATCGTAAAAAGCGGGGTCCGCTTCTTCGCGGAACACCGTTCCTTCCGACTTCAAATGCGGCACCATATTTCGGTGCGATCCCGGAATGACTTGAACACAGCTGTTTTCGATGATCGCCTCGTCCAACGCCACCCATGCCGATATATTCAGCGGAGGTTCAATCGGCCAATAATTGATATCCTGATGCCAAGGGACTGCTTTACTTCCCGGATATTTGACAAAAAAGTACGATCTCCAAAGAACCAGATTTTTACCTAGTATACTCTCCATCCGATCCAGTAAAGCCGGGTGGGTGCACAGCTCATACGCCGGTCTGCAATCGAGGTGCCGGTTCTGTAGAGTGTTGCTGCGTTCAACCGTCAAATCGATCATTTCCTCGACTTTCTTCCGATAATGCGCCATCTCATCGGGTTCGCAAAGGGTGAACGGACCCAGGTAACCTTGATCCAGGAACCGATGAATTTCTTCGTTGCTGAGGTGAAAAGACGGTCTTTCCATACGATCATCTCCTTGGTTGGTCTTTACTCTTGCTGCTGTTTACTATATCAATCTCGCTTTTTCGAAAATAGACAAAATCAACGTTATTTTCGTCAAATTCGCTGAAGGCCGAATTTTTTATTTGCTCTGTTTGCGATACTGCAACGGGGACATGCCCATTTCTTTCCTAAACACTTTACCTAACTGAGATTGATCCGAGAAGCCAACCATTTGCGCAATCTCCGCCACGGTAGCCGAGGTTGTGACAAGGAACTGCTTGGCATGAGAAATTCTTACTTGCTGAACATATTCCATCGGCGTAAGTCCCAAATATTTGCGAAATAATGAGCGAAGATGACTGTCGCTTAAATATACGTGCTTGGATAAAGTTCTTAGTTTCAGATTGCGTTTAAAGCTTTTATTAATATATTTGCATACTTTGTGCACACGTGAATCTTCGAACAGCTTCTCCTTTGGAAGAATTGGGGTATAGATGTGAATCCATTCCAATATCCAAGAGTGTAATAGCATATTCATTTCAAAATAATGATTGGCTTTGTCAAGGCTGATAGGGCGATTAAGATAATCCGGGGTCGTCTCGGCCAAGTGCTTCACCTGCTCAATCAATTTCCTCCAGAGAGAAAGCAAGCGTTCGATCGACAGGGGCGAGAATCGATGAATATGTGGAAATTCATAGAGAGATACCAGATCAAAGATGCCCAATTTCAGTTCGCCGGCCAATGCCAAATAATGAAACTCTTCATCTCCAGGATTCGCCGCAACGGATATTGGCGTATGTGGGGGCAACGAGATGAAATCTCCCTCCTGTACGCGAAAGCTCCGATTTTCGATTACAACCGTCTTTGCCCCAGAAAGTACGAGCCAGCAAAGAGTATACGGGTAATCGACTGGTTTCTTGGAATATTCAGGGGGTCGTTTCCATTCATTAATCCATCTAATGTGTAATTTCGTATCCAATAATTTGTTATTTTCCAATTCAACCGGAATTTTGATTGCCGACTCCATTTCTCTCCCCCTTTGCGATAGTGCACCCTGACATGAGAGCGCATTCAGTATTTATATAAGTTAATTATGTTATATATAATATAAAAAGCGAAGTCTAATAGACTTCGCTAGAGCGGAAGATTGGCTTGCTCGTTTCGGCTTACCGCTGCTTTACCGCTTCTTCTCCCAATGGTCCCGATAGGCTCGAATATACTCATTGAAGTACGTCACCGCACGAGGGGACAAACCATCCATATAGGCTTCCTCCAGAAACCACGGCTGAATGCTGATCGAATTGTCGAAGATCGGGTTGTTCTCCGGCGTATACGTCAACATCAGCGTGCGACGGGGATTATCCGCATGGTACCGCCCGCGATGCAAACCGACCTGGTTGAACGCGACGGCGTCTCCCGCCTTCATATGGAACCTCTTGGCGTTGGGCATCCCCTCTGCGTCCCGGGAATGACTGCGCTGATCGGCCAAGCGATAATAATACTCCTCCGGCGCATCATAACGATTGGCCGAGAAAGGCACATACTCCAGATCGTCGTTATCGACCAGCGCGATCTGCAGCTGTACGCCCCGTATCAAGTCGGCTTCCTTCAAGTTGCGCAGATACACCTTCTCTTCCTCTTCCGACATCGTGTTCTGGCTGTCACGGTGCCAGTTCCCTTCCATGCTGCTGTACCGTGGATTCATCCAGTAGGTCGTTGCCCGAAACAATGAGGGTCCTTCAAAAATTTGTTCCACCGCCCCTACGAATCTCGGATCGGCCGCCGTCTCCAGTATGATTTTTTTATCTTGCTCGCTTTGCACCAATTTCGGGCTGTGAATATTGCGAATCGAGTGAAAATCTTGACCGGGCTTCTTCCGATCCCACTCTTCCGTATACTTCTCCAACATCCGTTCACAGGCGCCAAACAAAGTTTGAAGTTGCTCCCCCGACAAAAGCTTGGGCAAATAAATATACCCTTCCTCGTTGAACATTTCCTTGTACGATTTCCTGTCCATGATTACCCTCCGGTTTAATTAAGGATTCAATTCATTCCTTATTAAAAATACTGCAATGGATGTAAAAATACTAGGGAAATTCCACACAATTCATGGGATAAAACGAAGCAAAACATGCTGCAGCATACTAAAATGGCTTACGCCTCCAATCAGCATAATTGAAAAGTGCAAATATACGATTGAGCTATACCATTACCATCCTGCTTCTTCTGTGTTACATTTGAAGCATGATGATGAGAAAACGGGGAGGTTTTCCATTGGAAGCGATTGTTGATTGCGAGGACTCTACTTTGTTCAGTTGGAACGGCACTTGTCCGGAAAGTCCCGATGGAAAGTATTTAACCTACATCAAGATGGCTAAGCTGTCTGAAGATCTGAAAGAACCGCTTCCCGCCCAACTGTGGGTTTGTCGGACAGATCTTACCGGCCACAAGAAACTATACGATTTTTTCGCTCATCAACATAATGGAGCGGATCAATCATGGATTGACGACCGACGGCTTGTTTTTCAAGGCAGGGTCGAACAATATAGTTGTGTTTTTTACGTGATCGATATATTTTCCGGAAAACTGAGTTATGGGCCTGTTTATGGCAGAATAGGTCATTCATCAAGAAAGCAAAAAATACTGTTCGGGGTCTACAAGGAACATGACGGCAAAAATGAGCGTTTCCCGGGGATTGGTGAAAAGGGAGTTTACGAGTTTGACTGCAATACCGGCTTAAGTCGATTGGTTATTTCTACGGAGAATATGATCCATTATTTAGAAAGCAGAGGGTTTCAGCCCATAGAGGAAACCTATAACATGATCCATCTACAATATAATCCGTCCGCAACCCGCATCATGGCGAGATGGGATTTACAAGGCGCGATGGTGATCATAAGTACCGACTTGAATGGGAACGACAAAATTGGCTGGATGGACAAAACCTTCTTGCACCAGCTTTGGTATGATGATGACACCTACGTGGTCTTTAATAGACTCGAAGATGTGAATACCATAGGTCATTATACACAAGACGGGATATTGATAGAAACATTGGCTGGTGCAGCGAACCATTTCGATGCCTCGCCAGATAAAATGTGGTATGTAAGCGACACTGCTTATTTTAAGACGCCAATATACATCCACTTATTCAGAAGAGGGGTAACGGAACCCATTGCCGTACTGGATGAACATCATTTTGGAGAGCCCGTCTGGAAGCTTCAGGCCCATGCGAATCCGGTGTTTTCAAGAGATGGCCGAAGAGTCTATTATATGCGCCCGGTGAGTAACGACAAAGTTCAGGCAGTCTATGTGGATATCACAAGTATTATCAATCAAGCGATATAATCGCCGAGAGAGGTTGAACATTCAGGATGAAAACGCTACGTGGAGTATATCCTATTCTGGCTACTTGCTTTCTAGATAACGACGAGATCGATTACGGCAGCCAGAAGAAACTCATCGAGTTTTGTATTGAGGGCGGGGTTCACGGTTTGGTCCTATTGGCCAATGCTTCCGAAGGACATTTGATGTCGGAGCGGGAGAAAACGGCCTTGATCGACTTTTGTTTGAAAGAGATTGCGGGCAGGGTGCCGGTCATTGTCACAGTTAACCATCCTTCCGCCAAGGTCGCAACAGAGATGGCCGTTTATGCGGAGCAACAAGGCGCATCGGCAGTCATGGCGCTGCCGCCTTTTTTCGGCAGGTGGCGGGCCGGCTTGGATGAAATTTTCGCTTACTTTGAGACCATGAACCGCAGCCTGCGCATCCCGATTGTCATCCAGGACCATGTGTTGACCGATATTTCCATGCCGGTTGCTTTCATGCTGGATATGGCCCGGAAGCTGGAGAACGTCAAGTACATCAAACTCGAATCGGGGAACCTCATTCACAAGGCCAGGCGCATCGGCGAATTGAACAAGGGCGAGCTCGTCGGCGTATTCGGCGGCAACAGCGGCATCTTTATGCCGGAGGAAGTCGACGGGGGCTGCCTGGGTACGATGCCCGCTTGTTATATGCCCGAAGTGTTCCGCAAGACGTGGGACATGTTAGAAGCAGGGAATGTGGATGAAGCGGTCGCTTATTTCACCCCATTCTCGCGGCTTGCGGCCTATGAGAAAGATGTGTGCAACCGGTGTGTGTGGAAAGAAATACTTGTGCAACGGGGCGTTATTGCCTACCGCCAAGTGCGGGAACCACGCCCTTCATTCGCGGAGGATTGGCAGTTTCAGCAATTACTGCGCGTCGCCAGGCGCGCCGGGCTGCTGCCTAAACAATAATGGACATGGCATGGGTAATTCCGATCGCAGGCTTGGGCAGTCTGATCATCGGATATCTCGTAGGCTCGACGAGTCTGGGCGGCTTCCTTCTCGTGCCGTTGATGTTGATCGGAGCAGGAGTCGAGTACGTTCAGGCGGTTTCGATCGCTTTGCTGGCGATGATTCCCGGAGGAATCGTGGCTGCGGTTGAATACGTCCGGCAACGACGGTTCTCTTGGCGACTGAGCCTGCATCTGCTGATGGCCAGCTTGCCTGGCCTGTATATTGGCCTTTATTTAAGCCAGACGATTTCCTCCTTAACCGCGCAACGATTTTTTGGCGTGTTTCTGCTGATCGTTACCGGGTTGCTCATCCGGCCCTTGCTGAGCTGCAGGCGGGAATCCAAGCGCGCGTTATCGATTGCGTTAATGATGACGGGTGACCGAGATACTTCAGCACGCAAAGTGTTGCGTGTTCTCCTGATTACTGCACTGGGCTTGTTGGCTGGGGCAGCTTCGACACTGGCCGGAGTCGGCGGTGCGATTATTTTCATCCCGGTATTGCTGGCACTCGGTATGGAACCTGGGAAAGCCGTTGGTACAGGTATTGTAACCTCGGCTTTTATTGTCGTATTCGGATCGGCAGGGCATCTGTTGAATTTGAATGTCCTGCCCGTGCTTATATCTTCGGTGGTTACGGCAGGTTTTTTGATCGGGGCGGTGTTCGGAGCGAAGACGTCAACCTATTTTCCGGATGCCTTACTCAAATGGTTTATCGTCGTTCTATGCTGTTTATCGGCGATATATTTTTTGTTCAAACCACTGTTTTATTCCTAGAAAAGCTCTCCCCTGTTGAATAGATCCGACTAATCCAATTGGGAGAGCGATCGCCGCCGGTACTCCCCAGGGCTCATGTGCTCTTGTTGGCGGAACGCCTTGCCGAAATGATTCGCGTCCCCGTATCCGGTCAAGGAAGCGACTTCCGACAGCGGCAGCCGCGTCAACGCCAACAGTTCTTTCGCCTTGCGAATCCTCAACATCGTTAAATATTTCATCGGCGAAGTTCGCAACTGCTGCTGAAACAGCTGGCGCAAGTGCCCGACGCTAACGAAGCACTTGCCAGCCAAGTCGGCCAGCTTCATGCGGCGGCTTAAGTTCTGTTCCATATACTCCATCGCTTGCAGCAACCGTTCGTCCAGCGCGCCGCGAGCACCTGCCCATTCAAACGGGACACACGCCAACAACTCCGCGAACCAATGAAGCAGCAACCCATAGAACCTGGATGTACCCCTCAGATTGTCGCCCAAAGCCAATCCAGGCTTGAGCGTTCCGAGGTAACTGTCCCAAGCGGACTGCATTTCGCCCCACTTCGCCGCCAAAGACGCGAATACCCCCGGATCCGCGATTCGCGTCACCGAGGGCAAGCGTACATAGTGTTCCCATTCCAACCCGTTCACCTTCAATACCGCACCGAGCGACAAATACTCGAACGTGTCGCCGCCCTGCGCCCGATTGCGAGTACGAAGCGGATGGTTAGGGGGAATGACCACGATATTCCCCCTCTCAACGGGGTAACAGCTCCCGCCGACTTCCAGTTCCCGGGAGCCGGACACGACGATCCAGAATGTTGTAAACGGATTGCTGATCGGCGAAAAGTTCCAACTCCGATCCCGCTGCCAATGATTGCTGAATCGGACGGAAATATCGATATCGGGAACCCGCTTCAGTTCGTCATACTTGATTTGTGCCATATTTCCCCCGACCGAACCCTAAAACTCGTTAAACACCTTAACAACCTTGCCGGTGCGGATCGATTCCCACGCGGCCTCGCTGACGGCGATGCACTTGGCGCCCTCAATCTCATTCACGGACGGACGAGTATCATTCACGATGCACTCCTCCATCTCCTTCACGTAACGCAGCACTTCGGAGCTGTGGCCGGAATACTCCTTGCCGTCGAAATCGATCTTCACTTCGGCATCGAGCGTCAAGTCAAACACTTCGCCGTTCTCCTCGTATCGCACGCGATTGTTGACAATCGTGCCTTTGTCACCATACACGAGGAATTCGTCCATCAACCGTGTCCCGCTGGGCGGATGAATAATCCCTTGTGCGCACAGCGCCCGCCCGATCGTCCCGTTCTTGAACTTCAGATTCATCAAAAAGTTGAGTTCCTTATCCTGCGGATAACGAAGATCGACGGAAGACGTGCCACCCAAGGCATGAACTTCCTCGACATCCCCGAAAAACCAGCGCAAGTGATCGATCGGGTGGCAAGCTCCTCCGTACAAGAAATCTTTCGGCACTTCGAACCGCCACGGTGTCCGATTAAATACCGTCCGCATGTCGTGGATATAGTGCGCATCCGCAAACAGCGGCTTGCCGATCTTGCCCTCGTCGAACAGCTTCTTCGCTTGCAGGAACCGCTTGGCGAACCGGCGGGTTTGGCCGACCAGCACTTTGCGGTTATGCTTCCGCGCCAGATCCACCGTCGCTTTTGCTTCCTCCAGGCTGACCACCATCGGCTTCGTCACGATGACGTGCTTCCCGCATTCCAGCGCCTCTTTGATCATCTCAAAATGCAAATGGTCCGGGCTGAACACGCCGACAATATCGATATCCGAGCGATGGATAACTTCCTTGTAATCCGTGCTTACCGCCACGCCGAACTTGCTCCGGCACTCTTCCAGCCGCTCTTGGTTGACGTCGCTGATCGCCCGAACTTCGGAACGCAGCTCCGGAATATCGTTGATGTACATCATATTTTTGCCCATACCGAGCCCGATAACACCTATACCTAAACTTTTCATTGCGACTCCTCTCCTTAAGCCTTCACATTTTTCATCAGAATCAGATCCGATTGTCGCGCCAACTTCATCATATGATCGTAAAATTTATCGTCCCAGCCCATGCCGATCGGCGCTCGGAGCGCCGGAGAAGCGATGATCCCCGCCTCGTGAAGCAGCTTCTTCGCCACATGGCGGCCACCCAGCTCCCATTCGAAGGCGATGAATTGCGCATATTGGCCGAACAATCGGCTTGCTTCGTCCCGGTTCCCCGCAGCATACGCATTATAAATCCGCGAGAACGGGTCCGGGAAGCTGCTTGACGGCATCGTGCCGCAGGCGCCTTGATCGAGCTCTTCGATAAAGGTGATCCCGGCCGCCCCGCCGAAAATCCCGTCCAGATGCTCACCTGCTTGATTCAGCACATCGCGAATTTTCAATGCAGCGCGGGCTGATTCGATTTTGTAATACTTCACGTTCTCAATTTCTTGCGCCATCCGTACGAGCAGCGGCGTCGACAACGTCCCACCAGCCAGCGGGTGATCCTGAATGATCAGCGGAATGTTGACATTGTCCGATATTTTGGAGAAATGTTGATAAATCCCACCCGCGTCCGCAGTCCAAGCGCCGAAGAACGGCGGCAGCACGAGCAGCGCATCCGCGCCGACGCTCTCCGCCCACTTGGCATTCTCCACCGTCACCTTCGTGCTCGGGTGGCTGATTGTCACCACCACGGGCACGCGTCCGGCAGTATGCTTGACTACCAGTTCGGCGATTTCCCGCTTCTCCACGTCGCTCAAGGCGAACCCTTCGCTGGCGTTAGCCAGTGTCACGATACCGTGAACTCCCGCTTCAACCATATAATCGATCAGTCTGCGTTGGCTTGCGGCGTCGAACTCCTCGGTATCGGTGAACGCCGTGGCCAGAATCGGGAAATTCCCGCGTAATTTTGCTGTCTTCATATGAGCCTCTCTTTTCCTGAATTAAAAAAATAATTAACAATAAAATGCCTGCAGCTTCTCTTCGTCCACGTCGACGCCGATCCCCGGCCGGTCGGGCACCTTCAGCCTGCCGTTCTCGACCTTCCAAGGTTCCCGCTGAAAATGATTCGCCATCTCCAGCGCCGTCGGATTCATCTCCAACCACAGCAAGTTCGGCGTAGCGGCCGCGACGTGCGAAGACAGCCCGAAGTAGACGCATTGGCCGATCGCCATGTGAATGGCGGCGGGGATGTTGAACGTCTCCGCCAACTCAAGAATGCGCCGCCCTTCCGAAATCCCGGTGCGTCCCATGTCCGGCTGCACAACGTCGAGCGCGCGCGCCTTGAGGAAAGGCAGGAACTGATGACGCGTCCGCTCGGTTTCGCCGGTAGCGATGGCAAGCTTCGTCGCTTGCGTCAATTGGGCGTGGCCTTGGACGTCCTCCATCACGATCGGCGCCTCGAACAACCCGACGCCCAGCTTCTCCAGTTCGACAGCGAGCCTAAGCGCCTCGTGAACCGAATACATCCAGAGGGCGTCCGCCATTAATTCAATCTCTTCGCCCACCGTCTCCCGAACCGCCTTCATCATCGCGATATCCTCGCGAATACCCTTGCCAATGTACACCTTGATCGCCTTGTACCCCTGGCGCACCGCATCGGCGGCGCAGGCGCACTTCTCCTCCACCGTGCTCCCGGTCAAGCCGGAGTAATACAGCGGCAGTGTATCGTGACAAGCGCCGCCCAGCAATTGATACACCGGCTTGCCATAATGCTTGCCGGCGATGTCCCACAACGCCGAATCGACGGCCGCGATCGCGTCCATCATGAAGCTGTCGCGATGGCCCCGCCCGCGCAGTGAATTATACATCTGCCGCCACAGCACTCCGTTGTCCAGCGGGTTTCGATCCAGCAGCAGCGAAGTCAGCACCTGGCGCACGATCGCCTGCGGCGCTTCCGGGGCGACCGGCACTTGCGCCTCGCCCCATCCGACGATGCCTGTATCCGTTGAAATCTTTACCATTAAGCTCTCCACCTTGCGTGAATACAACGTGGAATATTCCTTGGTCCAACCGTAATCCGTCTCGTGCTTCCCGTGGCTCATCCCAACGAAAGTTCCCGGCGTGCCGGCCGTCCCGCTGAACGACTTCAGCTCGCGATCCACCTTGACGGAATGCACCTCGACTGCGGTAATTTTCACAAAAGTCGCCTCCAGCTTGTATTTCTCACTTCGCGGAATGCATCATGCATGACATGCTTAGAGTATAGTTCTTCCATGATTCAGTGTCAACGAATAGTTGTTCAGCCTGTTGCGACGACAATCAGAAAGACCAGTGATTGATGAAATGCATCATGCATGATATGATTTACTGTATATCCTATTCTTAAAATTTGTTAACGGTTATTATAACATTTTTTGTTGCCAAGGGGTGATTTGATCGGAACAGGCGATTACACATTTGAGTTGAATGCAAACTGGGGGAGGCTCCCGGAAGGTGTGAAGTATAACAATTCCCATGCTGTCGTTGTAGATTCCCTTGACCGGGTATATATCCACAACCTAAGCAAAGACGCGGTCATTGTGTTTAGTTCAGAAGGGGAATTTCTGAATTCTTGGGGAGAATGGCTGGCGGATGGCGCCCACGGAATGCAGCTCAATAAGGAACCGGATCCAATTATTCACGCTAGACGGCGAGCATATCTCTTTTATTACAAAGGATGTGAGAAGACCCAGCGGCTCATACCCCTATCTGGATGGAGCCATCATCGTCCCGGAATTGTACAGCCGGGTAACTCTGCTCGATCGCAACGATGAGTTGCTTGTTCATCTGGGCGAAGACGATGCTTGGACCAGAGACGGCTGGCCGGGAATTCCCACATCCGATTATAAGCCTGATCGATTCGTGTCGCCGCATGCCGCATGCGCTAATTCCAAGGGTGATATTTTTGTGGTCGATTGGGTTCCTCTTGGAAGGGTCAGCAAACTGACCAGGCTTTAATTTTAATAAATATTTGCTGACGCGTCGGGTTTCTGCTGGCTAGCCTCGTACTCTTGGTACACTTTAATATACTCCTTATAATAAGCCGCCGCTCGCGAGGACAACTGATCCAGATAATGTTCCGATTTCCATTGGTCATTAACATGTTTGGGGTGACTGAAAGTCGGATTGTTGGCCGGAGTGTAGCTGAACATCAAAGTTCTGCGAAGTTTATCCATATGATACCGGCCTCGATGGATGCCCACCTGATTTAACAAGATGGCGTCTCCCGCCTTAAGATGGATTCTCACCGCATTTGGCATGCCCTCCGCACTGCGGCTATGGCTGCAATGATCTGCAAGACGGTAATAATATTCCTCAGGGGAATCGAATCGTTGGACGGAAAAGGGGATGTATTCGAAATCGCTGCTGTCCACCAAGGCGATCTGAAATTGCACTCCTCTAACCCCGTCGTTCTCGCGCAGACTGGCGACATATTCTTTCTCCGCTTCTTCTTTATAAACAAATTGCGTGTCCCGATGCCAATTCCCTTCCATGCTGCTGTACCTTGGATTCATCCAAAAAATTGAGGTTTTATACAAGGATCGGCCCCGAAAAATTTGTTCTACAGGACCGAGGCAACGGGGATCCGCGCCAAGTTCCATGATCAGCCGAAGATCTTCCTCGTTGTCGTACCATTTCGGATTCATAAAATTATCCAACCGGATCGGATCTCTTCCCGGGTTCTGAATATCCAGGTCTTCATAAAATTTGGCCAACGCGCGATTGGAAATGTCGCGGATACGCAGCAACTCATCCCCTGTAATTAGCTTGGGTATGACGATATAGCCTTCCTGAGTAAATTGTTCTTGATACGATTTTTGAATCACCGTACTCCCATCTCCCGCCATAAAATTATGTATTCCTGATCGCACCCTTAGTATAGCACCGGAACAGCCATTTGAAATTGAACAAAACAGAAGTAGAATAGGATAAAACAGTGATCCCGGCCATTCATCGGAGGCGATACGGTGATTTATTTGAACGCTCCATGCTCATTGGATAATACAAGAGTAAAAATCCGAAACGTTTTCGAGTGGTTCCGTAAGCCGGATTTGAAACCGATTCATTTCCAGAACCCCTACACCGTTATTTGGTTTGTAGTGGATGGAGATCGAACTCTGACCATTCATAACCAAAAGCATTACATCAAGCGGGGAGATTTAATCGTCATCCCTTCTTCTACTTCATTTTCCATCTGTAGCGAGGATAGTCATCCGGAGATTTTGCATTATCTGTCTATAGGCTGCGACTGGAGAGTAGGAAGCTTCGACTTCGTGGAGCTGTTTCAATTCCCGAGAGTGTGTCATATCCGCGATTCTTCAGACATTGAACAGCTTGCATCCGTCTGGTTCGAATTACTTCAGGCATGGAACCAATTCGTTAACGAAGCCGCGCCCGAATTTGTCGAAATATATCGCACCACCAACCAAAGATCTTTTTCGGCGCCGAAAATCGAAATTCAAACCCATTCAACCGAAGCCTATTTGAGCCATATCGGCAGCTTTTATCGATGGGCTGCCGTTTTCCTCCATCTGACGCAACCTTTATTGCCGGTCGCCCCCAAGTTGCCGGACGCCAGAATTGAGAAGGTATGTGAATTTGTAGAGAATCATTATGCAAAACCGCTTACTATAGGCGATCTTTGCAAAAGCGCTTTTTTAAGCGACGGCCATTTGCGTCAATTATTCAAGAAAAATTTGAATATTACGCCAATGAATTATATTCAGAAAGTTCGCTTGGAGAAGGCCAAAGATCTATTAGTCGGAACCGTTGAACCTGTTTCGCAAATCGCCCGTAAAGTCGGGTTTGAAGACGTGAGTTATTTCAGCCGAATATTCCGCAGGCAGGAGCTAATGACTCCTGTTCAATATCGAAAGAATATGAGCAGTTTTTAAACAAGAAAAATCCGGATTCTCTGCAACCGCAGAAAATCCGGACTTCCCCAGGACTTCCCCTGTCATAATTACTTCTTCCGCAATTCCTCAATCTTCTGATTGATTTCCTCTTCCGTCTGACGAATGACCGTGTTGATATCCGTTCCTTTAGCCAGATCGTCAGCGTGCTTTCCGACAATCGTGTTAGCCGGCTGATCGTACTCGGTCGGATTTTCCGGCCACTTCGGCGTGAACTTGAACGTTGCCGCATAGTTCTTGCCCTTCATCTCCGGGAACGCCGAGCAGAGACCGCTTTGCGTCGACGGCGACTTCACTTCCGGCATCCCGCATTGACCGGCCAGAATGACTTGCGCCTCGTCCGACGTCGTCGACTCGATCACCTTGAACGCCGCATCCTGATGCTTTCCGGTCGAAGTGATGAACATCCCGCGAGCGCTGCCCGCGCCTTGAATCGGCTTGCCCGCGAATTTCGGGAAAGTGACCAAATCCCAGTTTAGCCCTTTGGCATCTTTGAGCGTGATCAGCGTATTCTGCGAAGTCATCATCGCGGCGTTCTGATCTTTCGAGAATGCAGGAAGCCCTACATCTTTATTACCCTGAATGGCCTGCAGTTGACTGAACACTTCATAGCCTTGTTTCCATTCCGGGGTGGACAAGTTCGCCTTGCCGGTCTTGGCATCGACAAAATTGTTCGTCAAGGAGGAAGCAATATACGGCAGGGATGTGTTAAACCCGATATATTGATTGCCGTCTTGCTGCCTGGTCAGCTTCTTCGCCAAATCGATGACTTGATCCCACGTCATATCGTCCTTCGGATAAGGGACACCGAATTTATCAAAAATGTCTTTATTATAATACAGTGCCATGAAACCGCCCTTGTAAGGGATGCCGATCAGCTTCTTGGTTGAATTGAACGATTGGATCATATTCAGCGTGGGCTGCTCCAGCCGCTTAAGATCGAAATTGTTTTGCTTGGCCATCGCGCCCATGTCCACGTTCAAGCCCAATTCCTCGACTTGATTCGTGCGGATAACGTTGTCCACGATCAGGTCGATCTGATCGCCGGTGACGATGATATCTTCCAGCTTCTTCACTTTCGGCTGAACAACTTCAACGGTAATGTAAGGGTACTTCTTCTTCACAGGATTAACATACATCGTGTTCGTGTAGTCTTCTGTATCCGCGTTGAACGCGTCGTACAACACGAGCTTCACCGGCTCTTCCTGCTTCTGTGGAGCAGGCTCGTTCCCTTTGGCCGGCGGGGTTGCAGCCCCGTTCCCGCCCGAAGCGGCGTTGTTGCCCCCACCGCACGCACTAAGCATTACCGTTGCCAGCAGCAGGACGAACATTATTTTCATTTTAGCCATAAACCATCTTTCCCCCTTATTAAAATGTTATTGCCGCGCTTACCCCTGACTGCCCATGATTCCATCAAGCTCAAGCAAATATAATGCCGTATACACGCTGTTGTTGGTCCAATAAAAGTTCACGGTCGTCATCGGGAACGTCGGGATTTCCCCGCCCCCGTGGTGCTGCTGGCTCGCGACCAACGTGTTGGCCAGCGACCGGGCCTTGGCCAGGTACACCTCTTTGCCGGTCGCTTCGTACGCCTTGCCGTATGCGCGCATGACGAACGCCGTAGCCCTGGCGACGATGAAAAATCCGTATTGTTCAATGACAGCGGGGGTGATCCAATTCTCGACCAATCGGGTAGGATATTTGCCCGGCACACTCCCAGCCAGACCCAGTTCCTTCCACCCTTGCGTCGGATGTTCCCAGACGACGAATTGATCCTCGACGAAGCGCAGAATCTCTTCGGCGAGACGGATCCGCTCCGGATTGTCGTGCGCGTGGTCGAACAGATAGCCGGCCATGTCCGCTGCTTGCTCATAG
>JAJFMO010000394.1 GCA_020697475.1 Paenibacillaceae bacterium
AGGATCATTTGCAGCCATAAGGAAATCCCTGCCGTCTTCCCCGAAAAAAGAGCAAATCCATGCAAAAAGAAACTGGTTCCCGAACCTGCCAAAATCCCCGTCACTACCGCCAAAAAGAACCAGCGGATCAATGTAGCCAGCATTACTATCGGCTCGAGATGATTGATGCGAAACACAAGATGTTCACTTCCTGGAAGTAGTCGTGGAGACCCGACGATCTCCCAATAAGCCTTGCCTCAAAAACCTTGTCAAATAAATCTATACTTATTTCTCTCTTTGACACTATTCTCCTGCATGGGGCGGCAAGATTCGCGGGCGTTCGTGTGCGGTTGGCTTTTTCGCTATAATGGGGGTCGAGGTGAGCGCATGCGGGCAATTCTGGAGTTGGAAAATGTGACAGGCGGATACAGCGTCGGCAGACCGGTGTTGCACGGGGTATCCTTCTCAATGAAGCCAGGCGAGATGGTTGGATTAATCGGGTTGAACGGGGCGGGCAAAAGCACGACCTTGAAGCATATTCTTGGGCTTCTGACCGCGCATGAAGGGACGATTCGCGTGGGCGGCGTCACTTTGCAAGACGATCCGGGCGTCTATCGTTCATCGTATGCTTACGTGCCGGAAAGTCCGCTTCTGTATGATGAATTGAACGTGAGCGAGCATTTGCGGCTGACCGCCATGGCTTACGGAGTCGGGAACGAGGCGTTCGAAGAACGGACGAAACGGCTATATAAGGCTTTCCAGATGGAAGACAAGCAGAGGGCGATGCCGGGGCATCTGTCCAAGGGGATGCGCCAGAAAGTGATGATCATGAACGCGTTCCTGTCGGAGCCCCCGCTTTACTTGATCGATGAGCCGTTCCTGGGACTCGACCCGTTGGGGATTCGCTCGCTGCTCGAACGGATGGTGGAGATGAAGCGTGCGGGTGCCGGCATCTTGATGAGTTCGCATATTTTGTCCACGTTGGAGACGTATTGCGATCGGTATATTGTGCTGCACCGGGGTCGCGTCCGCGCACAGGGAGAACTTCGCGCGATTGCCGAATCGGCGGGCTTGCCGGATGGTCGTCTGGAGGAAGTTTTCTTTCGGTTGGTGCAAGAGGAAGGCTCTTCATGAGTGAAAAAAGGTTCGCATCAAACGCATCCATCGCATTGATCTATCGGGATCGTGCCCAGTCGTACAGGCGGTTCGTGGGGCAGTATTTGCGCTATGTGTTCAGCAGCGGCTTTGCGCTGCTGCTTGGAGGCTTGGGCATGGCCGGGTGGTATTATTACTCGGGGTGGATTCGCGCGTTTCCGGCGGATTTTCCGTTGGCATGGCTGGCGCTGGCGGCGCTTGGACCGATCTGGGCTTTTTGCCCGCAGCGAGGCTATTTGCAGCGGGCGGATCTTGTTTTTCTGTTGCCGATGGAGGATCGGATGCCGCAGTACTTTCGGCCAATGTTGATCGGCGGGACGGTGCGGCAAAGCATTGCCGTGTTGGTCGTGTGGCTGCTGTTGTATCCGCTTGATCGGCTTTATGAGGCGGAGCGGGGCTACGATGTGAATGTGTTGTTTTTTGCGGCAGCGGCGGTTGTGTTCCTCGCGCTGAAAACGACACTCTATTGGGGCGCCTTCAAGGAGCGGCGCATTCGCAGCGAGCGGGTGAGGCGTGTTTTCCAACTTGTGCGCTGGGGGCTCGCCTTCGTCTGGGGATATACATTCGTGGCATTGGCGCATTCTTGGTGGGTGTTGCTGGTTGCGGGGACAGCCGTGCTTTATATGATACTGCTGCGGCTTCCAGCCCGTGACTTCGTTCATTGGGAACGGTGGGTACGATTGGAGCAGGCGGCGATGTCCCGCACGTACACTTTCCTTAATGCCTTCGTGGACTTACCGCGGGATGAGGAAAAAGCGCTGCCGGCGAGAAGTTGGCTCGGTTTTTTGGGCGATGGTTTGCCTTTGCGCCGCGAACGAGCTTACGAGTATTTGTATATTAAAACGTTGATGCGTTCCGATTTGCTTGGGCTTCTGTTTCGGCAATGCCTCGTATTTGCCGCTTTGGAGACGCTGAGTACGTCGCTCTGGCTCAAGGTGGGATTGCTTGCTGCGGGGGTTGTCATGACAGGCGCCCAGTTGAAGGCGCTGGAACGGGAGCACGTCCGCGTTCACTGGGTGCACGTGTACCCGCTGCCGGAGGAGTGGCGGATGACGGCAGCAGTCTCCGTTATCCGGCGGGCGCACGCGGTATGCGTGCTTGTGCTTGGGCTGCCGCTTTGGTGGGCGGACGCTGCCCCCGCAGCGCCTCTCGCCGCCTGGGTAGCCGGCCTCGGGTTCGTCTGGCTGAGTAGTTGGCGCTTTGCGGTCAGAAGGCGTTAAACGGGGCAACGACTCGTCAAAACATAATCTGATCCCGGACGGCTGATGCTCTGTACGATTTAGGCGATGTGCCGAATTGTTTGTGAAACGATTTGGAGAACGTGTACAAGTCGGGGTACCCGAGGGAGACGGCGATCTCCGATATGGAATGAGACGATTGCTCAAGCAGCTTGGCACCGGCGGAAAGGCGAATTTTGGTCAAATACTCCAATGGGGTGCAGCCGACTTCTTTGGCAAAAGCCGTGGCGAAATGCGATCGGGTTAAGCCGATATAGTCGGCCACATCACGGATTTTTATATTGTCTCTATAGTGCAGCTTCATGAAAGTGATGCTTTGGTCAACCCATTCCTTCCTGGCTTTGCTCACTGTGCCGGTTCGCGATTCGGCGGTCAACCTGGAGAACATATCGAATATTTTCCCTATACTGAACAGAAAAGGATTCTGGGCGTTCAATTGCTGGTATTCCTGCAGAAACTGCTCAAATTGATCGGGAAAATCCGGAAGCATCGCCTCCCGCAAATAAGGACGATCGCTCGAGATGCCGATCAGCCTCAGGAACGTCTTCACGTTCTCGCCATGCAAGGCGATCCAGGCCATTTTTAAAGAAGGGCACTCGGGAATGACTTGATACTGCAGCGTAATACCGGGAAACAAACAAAACATATCGTTCTGCTTAAGCTCAACTTGATGATCGCCATACAAATATCGGACATGCCCCTCGACCACAAAATGGACCGTGTGATGGTTAGCAAACCTCGGTCCCGACTTAAAGCTGGGTTTCGCAATCATTCGCCCCGCTTGGACGGCATATAGCTCCAGCTTCTTTTCTGCCTCCGATGGCATGAAGTATGCAATTTTTTTGAATTCGTGAGGATATTCCGTATAAACCTGCATCAAATCCCTCCCATATCCACCCTCAGTCTAGCATAGGACCAAAAATTTTGACAACTTTGACGAACATCCCGACATGTACAATCATTCCATCTTGACCTATGATGAAAATGCGTGTGAATGGGCTTACATTTTGAAGGATAGGAGGGTATTTTGCAACACAATTCAAACATTTTAGAGGAGGATATTCATGAGGAGATTTTTGGGAATTGCCGTCACTTTCGCGATGCTGATCGCAAGTTTGAGCTTCGTCCAAGTGGAAACGGTGCATGGCGCAGATTATACAGCTACGATTTCTTACGGATCCAACTCGACTTCGTTGAACAGAGGACTCAGCGGCTATAACGTGCAAAACTTTATTAAAAATTACGATTACAGCGATCCCACCTTTATCAGCAATGTGAAGGCGCTCAGCCCGGGTTATATGAGGTATGGAGGGGGCACCTCTACCGAAGTGTTCGATTGGCGTGAAGGACGATTCGACCCCGAGTTTAACGCCCAATTTTATGGAGAAAGCACCTTCCTTACTACTCTTATGCGGAAGACGGAAGGTTCCGAATACCATACGATTGATGCTTTCAAGAAGTGGACGGATGCCGTCGGTTCCAGGCTCGTCATTACCGTAAACGCCTTTACCGATACCCCCGAATCGATAGGGGCGTTCGCCAAGTTTACCGTAGATAACAATATCGATGTCGCCTACTGGCAGCTCGCTAACGAACCTTACTGGCACAATGCGATGCAGAGTGACCCGAAGGAGAATATTGAATTTTTCAAGAACGGAACAGATTATGCGAAGAAAATGAAGCCGTTTAACGACGCCATTAAAGCCGCAGATCCGACCGCCAAGACGGTTATTAGCTATTTCAAGGAAGACAGCAGCTGGAACAACCAACTGGATAATTATTGGAACAAATACTGGGATGCTGCTGATTTCCACTTGTACGCGGGCAAAGCCTCAACCTTATCGGCAGCTATGAAGTCGGCCAATTCCGTGCTCGACGACACGCTTCCTTCCATCCTCACCGAGCTGACACAGGCAAATCCGAACATCGATATTCTCAATACGGAATTCAATGTTCCCGCCGATGACAATCCGATCAAGCGAACTTTGTATAACGGCATATTTGCAGCGGAGTACATGGCTCGGCTATCGAAGATACCTAACGTTAAGTTTGTAGGCATCCAT
>JAJFMO010000395.1 GCA_020697475.1 Paenibacillaceae bacterium
GCCGGTGGTGACGGGGATGTACTTGACAAAGTTGTTGTCCTCGGATGCGAAGGCGTTTTTCCACATTTTGATATACATCTGCTTTAAGTCTTCTGCCCTGTTCGGATCGCCGGCCACGTTGACCAGCTCGTGCGGGTCGGTACGCAGGTCGTACAGTTCGTCAATGTCCGTCGGATTATAGACAAATTTGAAGTCGCGCGTCCGAACCATGCGGCTCGTGTAGTACAACTCCGTGCCGTTGCACTGCGCGTAGAGGGCGTCACGCCAATCTGCCGGGCGCTCCCCGCGGAGGAACGGCGCCAGGCTGCGTCCGCTGCAGCGGCTCAGCGATTGCGCGTCGGCGAGCTCCAGCAACGTTGGTGCGACGTCCATCAGCATAACGGGATCGTCATACGATGCGCCGGCTTGCTGCGCGTTCTGCGGCATGCGGACGATCAGCGGCACCCGATATCCTTCGTCGAACGTGCTGATGCCTTTGCAATAAATGCCGTGCGCGCCCGCATGCTCGCCGTGATCCGAGACGAACACGACAATCGTATTGTCCCATTGCCCGTTGCTCTTGAGCGTCTGCACAACTTTCCCGAACATGTCGTCAACCATCGTGCAGAAGCCCCAATAATGGGCGATCGATTCCTTGACTTCATCCTCGGTCAGCTGGCTGAATACCTGCTTCATCCGGCGATAGATACCCGGTTTGTCCGTCATGTCGTCGTGGTAATTGGGCGGCAGCGGAATCTCGGCGGGATCGTACATCCGAGCATACTTCTCCGGGACGATGAACGGGTCATGCGGCGCAATCGGGCCAACGTACATGCACCACGGCTCGCCCCCATCCCCCAGCTTATCTAACTGATCTACGGCCGCTTGAACCAAGGCATAATCATTCGTCTCGTGCATTTCTTTGTCGCTTGTCCCGTACAAGCGAAACGTATCCCATCCCGGACGGACAATTTCACCGGGACCGCGATCCGTCTTCATCGGCTTGCCCACTAGCTTGCGGAACCCTTCCCGCCGCGAGCCTTGATCCAGCCCCTGCTCTTTGCAGTGCAGCTCCGTCCATCCGCGGTCTCTCGGCATCTCCTTCGTGGAGACGTGCCACTTGCCGCTGTAATACATCCGGTAACCGGCATCTCGCAGCTTCTCCGAGAACATCTCCACCCCCGGGTTCAGTTCCGAGTGAATCGCCTGATCGTTGGAGATATTGTTGAAAATGCCGTGCTGAGAAGGGTACAAACCCGTCATGAAGGATGCTCGGGCCGGGCAGCAATGCGCCATCGGCGGGTACGTGAAGGTGAAAGAAACGCCTTCTTGCGCGAGCGCTTTGACGTTCGGCATCCGGCATGGATGCTCGGGCCAAGTCACTTGCGCCTGCATTTGGTCCGGCATGAAAATCAAAATATTCGGTTTAGTCTTCGAGGATTGCGCCAATCGTCATCCCATCCCTCGCGTGCAATTTGCGCGGACAAACATATCCACTTTCCCATGTTATCCGATTGCACCGGAGATATCTACTCGGAATTTGCGATGATTGCGCACCTATTCATGCATATTTTGTTATTGCCCCGTTGTTTTCGCCTCGTCATAAGCTTTCTGCATTTCATCCTGCAACTGGCGCAGTGTTGTGTTAACATCGAGGTTTTCTTTGGTCATCTGATTCAGCTTCTTACCCAGTAAATTGGCGCCGATACTGTCGTATTTATCCGGTAAAAAGGTGTTCTCCGGCATTTCCAACGCTTTAATATTTTTCTTCTCAAGTTCCGGGTTCATGAATTGATCCATAATCGTATCCGCCACTTCCTTCGAGAGCAGGGCATCGATCAACTCCATCGCGGCATCCGGATTTCCGCTGGTCGAAGCGAGTGCATACACGCCGCGGGTTGTCGGGGAAACAAACGGCTGTCCCTTGAAATACGGATAAGACACCATATCCCAATTGGGCAGCTCATCCTTCTGCCTTGTCGCATTCTCCAACAGAGTTGTGCGGATATTGCCGGCGAACATGGCCATTATTTTGTCTTTCACAAACACGTTCGTTCCGTTCTTCCCTTGATTGATTTCGGAATATGTGCGTTTCCATACATCAAAAATTCGGCTGTAGAGAGGATTGGACAAATCGACCTTTCCGTCTTTGCCGATAAAGCTGAGCATATTTTGTTCGCGGATTTTGCCTGGAGCGCCTATCCCGAGTCCTACATACTGGACACCGCCATCCAAACGCGTCACCCGTTTGCCAAGCTCAATGACTTCTTCCCAAACCATATTGTCCTTAGGATAAGGGACACCGAATTTATCGAAAATATCTTTGTTATAGGCCAAAGCATAGTTGGTGTACGGCCAGTAAGACTTTCCGGGAACGCTGATGATTTGGGTTCCGCCGCCGATCTTGTTCATAATTTCGATTTGATCGGGTTTAAAGCGGCTCATATCGAACTTTGTACTTTTCAGCAAGCCGCTCATATCCGTGGTCAATCCGAGTTCCTTCATTTCTTCCAAATTTTGCGTCGTTACATTCATCACATCCAGCTTGACGCCTGAGGCAATCATCTCTTGTACCCCGTCGCCGATCGGGAACATCTTGAATGTGGCATTGGGCATCCGTTTCTTTACCGCTTCGCTTAGAACCCTTTCGTTAAACTGGCTTTCCGGACCGGACCACAGGACGTTGAGAGTAACCGGCTTGGTCGGATCAAAATTTGATTTTTTCGCTTGTTCGGCTTTGTTGCCCGTTTGGACGTTTCCTTTGGATGCATCGTTACTTGCGCTTGATCCTCCCGAATCGCTTTGGCCGCAGCCGGCTGCCAGAATGAATACCATGAACATTACAATAGCCATTAACTTACTTTTTCTCATTGATTCCAATCCTTTCAAATAGTGACTGTTTAGTTTTCTGCGTTAACAAATCTTTTCTTGTTGCCAACGAATGGAAGTATCGACTTCTTTCCTAAATAAGGAGCAGTCAAAACTCACTGAGCAAATGAAGAAACTTCTGGAGGAACGCGCCGCACTCCCCTATTCTCGGGAATGGCTGCATCAGTGGACGTTATATCACGAAAATCACGCCGCTCGTATCTTTCACCAATATACCGGCGTATCTCCTCATGAATATCACATGATAAAAAAAAACAATCGCGCTCAGAAGCTTCTGCAAGACACACCGATACAAATCGCGCAAATCGCAGAACAATTGCACTTTTCAAGCATTCATTACTTCTCCAAAGCGTTCAAGAAATTCACCGGTCTTCCCCGTCCCATTAAAGGAGGTCTTGGAACGCCATTTAGTCTGCTTACAGCCATTTCTGTAAAAACTCGATAATTTCGGCACGCATCCCGGATGTCTCTTCGTGGCCGCAATCGTAAATGGACATTTTCCAGGCGTCGGCGGCTCCTTGGGCGGCATAGGCGGTCGAGAGCTCGCGGTCGATCTTCTTCAGCCCGGCAACCGGTGTTAGCGCGTCTTGCTCTCCTGCCAGACACAAGTGAGGGCGTGGAATAATCATTTCGTTCACTTGCGTCGTCGTAAAATGATTCAACAAATCGTACACGAAATAGTAAATCCCGTGCCTGTTCAAGCCGTGGTCGCTCAGCAAGGCGTGGAACTCCGTCATACAGCAAATGTCCACCGTCGCTTTGATCCGTGTGTCGAGAGCGGCCAGCCACCACGACATTGTGCTGCCCATCGACAAGCCGATTGTTCCGATGCGCGAGCCGTCGACTTCGGGGCGTTCGATCAAATAATCGAGGGCGCGGATGTTATCGTAGAGCATCATCCCCCACATAGCACGGCCGTTCCAAAGCATTTCTTTGAAAATTTCCTGTTCCCCGCGCTTGCGTTCGCCGAATGCCCATGTGTCGATGCACAACACGGACATGCCCATGCCGGTCAACAACTCGCCGTAAGGCGGGTCTTGAAGGACGGTACTACCGCTAAGCACTTCCTCCTTGCCGATATCGTACTTGCCTCCGTGGGCGTGGTTGTACAGAATGGCGGGCTCTCGGCCGGACATACGCTTCGGACGCAAATAATAGGCGGGCACCGGCTCTACGCCGTTTAAGTCAAGCTGCAGTTTTTCGAGGATATAGTGTTCTCTTTCTTCTTCGAGCAATTTCTTGGCGGAAATCGGGCGGTTACGATCCGGCAGCCGACCGAGCAAGCCGTACAGCTCAGAGCGGCGTTGTTCCTGATTCATCGCGGCGGACACTCCTTTATGGGGGACAATGATTGCATTTTCCCACAATTGCTTGGCCGTGGCAATGTTTGCAACCTGGAGTTGCCCCCAGTGCCCAAAAGCCAGTGGGTTGAAGAGGAGCAACGGAACTGAGAGGCGTTATTCAGGAGAAATAAAGCATTTTTTGCGGGTTTACGGAACTCAGCGACCTTATTGCCTTCAAAATGCAAGGAATTTTGCTTATACCAGACAAATAGAGGCGCTGAA
>JAJFMO010000396.1 GCA_020697475.1 Paenibacillaceae bacterium
GATGAACAAGATGCAAGAATTGAGCGGCGGGACGGGAGTCGGGGCAGGTGCATCGGTGAGTCCTGACATCGCACAGAAGCTTGAAGCGCTGAAAAATCCGCAAGTGCTCGTCGACCCGGCCAAGCTGGAGGAAATTCGCAACTCCTTGCCGGCCTCCATGCAGGATCTGTTCACGCAATTGGTCGGTATGGTGAAGGAAGCGCTCAGTTATTCCTTATCCGGGGTTTTCCTAACTGGGGCGTTCATCGTCATCTTTGCTGTGGTACTGACGTTGTTCCTGAAGGAAGTGCCGCTTAGATCCGGGAAGAGGACGCGCGGCGCAACCGAACCGGAGAAAGCCAAGGAAGCCGGTACTGCGTCCCCGGTGCGCAGACCGCAGACTGATAACGGGTAAGGCGCGGGCAACGGGAAGTTTGAATTTGTGTGCCAAGGCGCGCCTGCTCGCAATGAGGTGAACCACCGTGTTGAGAAATCGTAAACTGCGTTTTGCCGTAATCTTGTTGCTTGTGCTGATTGCAGGCTTAGATTTTCATGCGGTCAAGGATCAGGATGTCGCCGCCTTCTTCAGCTTCGAAGACGACGAGCCCGCCGAGGCGATCGCCCGGCCATGGACGGACTACCGGCTGATCGCCCATGCCATGGGCGGGATCGACGGGCACGACTACACCAGCTCGCGGGAAGCGTTCGAGACGAATTACGAGCTTGGCCACCGTTTTTTTGAGACGGACTTAATATTGACTTCGGACAACCATCTGGCGGGCCGGCACGATTGGGAAGAGTATCTCGCCGATCAGTTCGAGCAGGATATTCCGGTGGAGTTGGAGGGGCAAGCGCTTACACTAAAATCGTTCAAGAAGCTGAAAATTTTCCACCAATACCATCCGATGACGTTCTCCGACGTGGCCAAGCTGATGAGCAGCCATCCCGACATCTATGTAACGACCGATACGAAGGAGATCGACGAGGAATTGATTAACAAGCAGTTCACCGAAATGGTGAAGAAGGCGAACAAGATCGACCCGTCGATTCTGCAACGAATCGTGCCGGAAATTTATTCGCCCGAGATGTACTCGCTGGTGATGAGCATTTACCCGTTCCCTTCGGTGATGTATTCGACATACATGTCGTCCGATTCCCACGAGCAAGTGATCGATTTCATGGTAGCGCATCAGATCAAGACGGTAGCGATTCCGTCCGAGGATATTTCCCCCGATTATGTGCGGGCTCTGGTGAGCCGAGGGATCAAGATTTATGTCAGTACAGTCAATGAACCGAAGGAAATCAAGAAGGATTTGAAAATGGGCGTGTACGGGTTCTACACCGACTTTCTGACATACGACGATGTGACGGCAGCGGGGATTCCGATTGCCCCTAAGTAGGGGCGAGTACGGGCGAGTACGGGTGGCGGCTTATCTCGGCGCACTTGGTGCGTTTGGTACGCTTGGTGCGTCGCTCGCGAACGGTACGGCATGGGAGCGCTTTGCCCGCAAGAACGTGAGTGCGGTTGCGCTCAGGCAGACGAGCGAGCAGATGGCGAACAAGAGGCGCATCGGCCCGTCGATGGGGAGCATGGGGGATGCGGCTTCACCTGCATGGCTAGCTCCCATAGTGCCGGTTAGCAGGGTAGCGAGGCCGATGCCCGCAATCATGCCGAGGTAGCGGATGAGCGCCAGCATACTGCCGGCCAGGCTGATTTTGGCGGCAGGAGCGGCGCTCATGATCTCGGCATTGTTGGCGGCGAAGAACATGCCGGTGCCCAGGCCGAACAGCGCAAGCTGGAAGGCGATGCCGACGATGGTAACGTGCGGCGGCAGGGCGACGCACAGCATGGATAAGCCGCAGGCGAGTGAGCCTGTGGCCACTGGCACTTTAGCCGAATAGCGGTCGCGGAAGCGGCCCGCGAACGGTGCAACCATCCCGAGCAAGAGAGGCTGGAGCATTAGCAAGATGCCGGTTAAAGTAGCGGAGTAGTTAAGTTCGGCTTCCATATAAAATGCGATAGGCACAATGGTTGCGGTCTGAGCCAAGTTGATACAGAAGCCGCTTAAGTTGCCGATCAGCACGTTACGCCGGGAGAACAGCTCGCGGTCGATAATGCCGTGCTTGATCGCCCATTCCCAGGCGGCGAAGATGACAAGGAGCGCCAGCCCGATCGCTCCGAATGTTAGCGAGCCGGTGTCGAAGCCGGCTTGCTTGAGGCGCTCGGCTGACAGCATAAGCAGGATCATGGCAGCGGCGAGCAGGGCGGCGCCGGGGATGTCGAGCGGCTGGCTGCGTCCTGTGCCGCTGTCACGCGGAAACAGGCGCAGTCCGAGCAGACACGCCGCCAGGCCGAGCGGGACGTTGAGCAGGAACAGCCATGGCCAGTCGACGACGGAGAGCAGCAACCCGCCAAGTGCAGGCCCGGCCAGAGTCCCGGCGGAAATGACGATGGCGTTAATGCCGAGCGCTTTGCCACGTTCGTTGTCGGGGAACACTTGACGAACGATCGCTTGGCTGTTCGCCATGATCATCGTCGCTCCGACCCCCTGCAGGCAACGCCCCGCAATCAGCCCGGCGAATCCGCCGGAGACGGCGATCCACAACGAGCCTGCGGCGAAGACGAAGAAGCCGGCGCTGTAGATCGTTCGCCGCTCCCATCGGTCGGACAATTTGCCGGCGATCGGCAAGAGGGCGATCATCGCGAGCAAATACGCCGTAACCGCCCACTGCATCCCCGCGAGCGACACCCCGAACTGGGCCGCCATCACCGGCAGGCTGACGTTGACGATGCCGACGTCGAGGGTGGCCATGAACGTTCCGATGTTGACGATCTGCAGTATTTTCCAGCGATTGGCGTTCCCCGATTGATTGCTTATTGCCATGTCTGCCATGCAGGCGTTCCTCCCCATGAAGTTGCTTTAACGCAATTCGCCTCAGACTCGAAAAGTTGGCTGTAACGGACACCACGGCTTCTTAGACGGCGAAATGAGCTCAACTCAGATAGTAACGGACACCACAGACGCTTAGAGCATAAAAACGATCCTAATCGCGCCTCAAACTCGCTCTAAGCGTACGCTGTGTCCGTTACAGCAACCAAATTCGAATTTGTGCCCGCTAAGCGGACGTGGTGTCCGTTAGACCTTTGGGGGTAGCCCAGTTCTGCTGTAACGGACACCATTGCATCTTAGATTGCGAAATGTGCTCAACTCAGATTGTATAACGGACACCACAGACGCTTAGAGCATAAAAACGATCCTAATCGCGCCTCAAACTCGCTCTAAGCGTACTCTGTGTCCGTTACAGCAACCAAGTTCGAATTTGTGCCCGCTAAGCGGACGTGGTGTCCGTTAGCCGACCGGGAGGTGTCCACCCACCAACCCACTACGGCGCGAACTGCCCATAATAGATGCCGCGGCCAGACGTGCCAACGAAAACTCGGCCATAGACGGCGCGGTCACCGGCCAGCGCCTTGACACCGGAGCCAAACCTGTGGGCCTCATCGTTGATCATCGTCCACGTGGCGCCCATATCGTCCGAGCGATAGAGCGAGTTCACCTTATCCTGATTCGCCTTGCCCCACAAATAAACCGCCGCCGGAACTTTCCCGCCAGGCGGGGCGGCGCCGAAAGCCAGCCGCACCGCGGATTGTACGTTGGCGAGTTTGGCGAATGTGCCGCCACCGTTTGTCGACGCGTACACCCCGTCGACGCTCACGCCCGCACCGGACAAGTACACCCATACCCCGCCATCCTGATTCGGCACCGCCGCCACACCGTAAGTCGTCGCTTTGCTCACGGCGGGCAAGCCGTTGCCCTTCACCTGGGTGAAAGCCGTCCCCGCAACCTCGCCGTCTCCTCCGCCGCTCACATAGAACCCTACTCCAGGCTTATAAATGTAAAACCGGTTTGATCCGGCCAAGTTAGCCGCCAGCGGTAAATTCGTATCCCATACATCCCGAACGAGATCCTTCTTCGCGATTCCGGCAGAAGCCTTCCAACTCACTCCACCATCTATTGAAGTGTAAGGCACATTGTCCAGCGGCACCCATACAATTGTGTCGGCGTTCAATGCGGAAACGGCGATCACCCCGCCCCGCGCGTTATCCGGCAAGCTCGGATTCGTCGCCGGATCAAAGGCGACGCTCCACGTACGCCCGTTGTCTGTCGACTTCCAACCGTTACCGGTCTGCTTGTTGCGTGTATTGCCGACCCGGTACACGATGTGGTTGTCACCCTCGAATACGGCGATTGAATCCGTGTCCTGCACGTCTTTGCCGACGACTGGCCGATACTTGTCCTCGGCAAGGGGATACGCCTCGAGCGACGAATGGCGGAAACCTCCGACATCGGCGACCCCGCTGAACACCAGCGCCTCACCCCCACCGTTGAGCGACGGCGCGGTCAGTGCATGCACGACGACTTCTTCGTGCCCTTGCTCGAAGTTTTGCCAAGTTTTGCCAATGCATCGCCGTCCCTGAAATATCCTCTGTCCGCCATACCCCATACCAGTCGCTGAACCAGACGCGGTCCGGATGAGCCGGATCGGCCGCAAAACGCACGCTCGACAACGCACTCGCGAAAAACGTCTTCGGCCACCACGGCACCCGGCTTTCCTGGCTCGCTGCCGGCGAACGGTTGCCGCTCCACGTCGCCCCGCCGTCGGCGGAATAGTAGATCGGGTTCGCCGGCACCGGCTTGCGAACGGCAACAACCAAATGTCCCGGCCGCAGCGGGTCAATGTCCAAGCCTCCGTAAGGGGTACTCTCCCCGCGAGGCGTAATATCCGTCCAGCCGGACCCCTCGCCGAACTCCGTCACCCCGCCACCGGAATACTTCTCTCCGGTTACAAAAGTTGTATATAATTTCGTTTCATGACCTGCCGTATCCACCTTTCCTTGCACCGGAAACGCCGGGCTGTCCGCCAAATGCTCAAAGCTCGCGCCGCCGTCCGTCGACCGGTAGACCCCGTTGCCGAACACGCCGACGTACATCACCTTCGTGTTCC
>JAJFMO010000397.1 GCA_020697475.1 Paenibacillaceae bacterium
GGAGCGGCACGGAAGTTACCTGGGAAGGCGGAACCGGTGGGTCGGGTGGAGTCGGTAGGACAAGTGAAGGCGGCGGTACAGTCCGGGTCCACGGTGCGGGCGAGGTCGGAAGGAACGGCGGGGTTGGAGCGGATGGCGGCAAAACCGGCGGACTCCGGACCCGGGCGCTCAACCAGGCGGCGCGCGAGTTGATGTTGGCGCAGAGCAGCGACTGGGCGTTCATCATGGACTCGAAGACCGTCGTCGATTATGCCATACGGCGCAGCAAGCAGCATCTCGGAAGCTTCCAGCGCCTGTGCGATCAGTTGGAGAGCGGCATTATTGACGAGCTGCAGCTTGCCCGGCTGGAAGAGCAGGACAACTGCTTCCCTGCGATCGATTTCCGCGATTACCGGGCGATCGTTGCGCAGCCGCCGATTACGATATTGGATAATGCGCAGCAATGGCAAAGCTTGCTTGAGAGGACGCACAAGCAACCGAACATCTTCATGCTCGCTTGGGAATACCCGCCGAAGCATGTCGGGGGCTTGTCACGCGCGGTCAGCCAGCTATCCGAAGCGATGGCTGCCCAAGGAATGATCGTTCATGTCATCACCTCGTCCTTCTATGGGGCGCCGCTGTTTGAAGAGTTGAACGGCGTCTTCGTCCACCGCCTGCCGGTATTGGGCTCGGGCGATACCGATTTCATCGACTGGGTATTCGAAATGAATCTGGCGATGATCGATCATTTGACCCGCTGGAAGGAAGGCGGCGGCCGCATCGATTTGTTGCACGCCCACGACTGGATGGTGCTCGAGACAGCGCGTGAGATCAAGCAAAGCTACGGTGTGCCGCTCGTTGCGACGATTCATGCGACCGAATGGGGCCGCAACCAAGGCAACCTGTACGGCCCGTTGCAGCAGCGGATCCACCACATGGAGTGGGAACTGTGCTACGAAGCGAATAAAGTGTTTGTCTGCAGCGAGTATATGAAGCGGGAAGTGCAGACGATTTTTCAACTGCCGGAAGGCAAGACGCTCGTGTTCCCCAACGGGATAGAGCTCCCTCTAAACGCTATTTCGACGACGCGAACCGGAGGCTGGGCGATGCCCGTTCACCGCTCCATGGAAGAGGCGCGACGGTTGCTGCCTTGGCTCGACGCAAACAGCCGCATCGTCTTCTATGTGGGACGTCTCGTATTCGAGAAGGGAGTCCAAGTGTTGATCGAGGCGATTCCCCGCATCTTGTCGCAAGTTCCCGCGACGCAATTCGTGATCGGCGGCTCAGGTCCGATGCAGGAGGAATTGCAGCGGATGGCGGGACATTTGGGGAACCGTGTTATATTTGCCGGGTTTGTGGACAGCGGGTTGCGCGATCAAATTTATGAGGCGGCGGACGTGTGCGTGTTCCCTAGCCTGTACGAGCCGTTCGGGATTGTGGCGCTGGAAGCGATGAAATACGGCAAGCCGGTCGTCGTCTCCGATACGGGGGGCCTGTCGGAAATTATCGACCACGGGATCGACGGGTATAAGGCACTGCCGGGGCATGTTGAGTCGCTTGCCTGGCACATTACCGAGCTGCTGCTGGCGCCCGAGCTGGGACAAAGGATGGCGGAGAGCGCGAGGGCGAAGCTGAACCGCAAGTATCGCTGGCCGCAAATCGCCCAAAATATGCGCGAAGTGTATATGGAATTGCTGGTGGCCGGACGAGAGCGCGAAGCGGCAGCGCCGGCGATGAACGCTTGGGGGGCGGGCGAAGCAGTGGCGCAACGAACTTTGGCGGTTCAGCAGGAAGTATGATGTGGTCATCGGCGCCTGTCGGCACGTAGTTGCAGTAGCCAAAACAATTGTTTCGCATCGTCCGCCTAATACGCAAGAAGCTGGGTGCGGTTTTGCTGAATATTTGCCGGTGTGTGCGATACTTTTGATAAAAACGACATTTTTCGGGAAAAATGGAACCGATTCATGCAGTAACCAGACATTCCCGGTCACAGCCGGCAGCAACACGAAAAATTCCTGCAATTATGCAGGTATTTCCTTCTCTTTTCGATCAATTCGGGAAAATTCCTGCAAAACTGCAGTTTTTTCGGGCGCATCGGGGGCGAATCGCTGCATTTCAGCAAAAATAACTGCATAATTGCAGGCATTTAGTTCCAAACGCGATTAATCGAGAGAAATAACTGCACAAATACAGTTTTTTGCGTCTGGCACTCGCTGCCGTAGGACGGTGATTGCCAAAGGTGACCGCCGCCAACTTCCGGCAGCGGTTCGATTTTTGAGATTAGATCAGATTGGTTCGGGGGGTGGCAACGGTTGGACGTGATTGAAGTGGATTCCAAGCAAATTCAGTATGTCGGATACGACGAGGCAACCGGGGAGTTGTCGGTACATTATCACACCGGCGAGGTGCGGACGTATCCTTCCGGGCGCGATGAATTCATGGCGCTGCTTACGGCGACCAACAAGTACGACAAGCTGGTTCAGATGACTTGGCTGCATTAGCTTTTCGGATTTGCAGGGAGCGAGCCGGATTGCGTAGGGCGGATCAGATTGCGTTGGGTGGACCGGATTGGGTTAGCGTAACAGATTACACAGCCGTACCGGATTGCATTTTACCCCTAACGGACTCACGTACCGCTATTTGTGCCAAATTCGTTATTTTGAAATTTTAACGGACTCAGAATCCGCTATTTCGAAAATATCGGGCCAAATCTCCCCCAGGAGACGGCAATAACGGCACGTAAGTCCGTTTAACGTTGGAAACGCGGCAAATGGAGCAAATAGCGGCACTACAGTCCGTTACGAAGGCGGACGACCGGCAAGCAACCGGCAGACGAACGGCAAACGAACGGCAAACATCTAATAACAAGGAGGGCGGGCCGAATAATGAACAGCACACTGCCCGAAACTTACGATCGGGACACGCTGCATATGATCGCGCGCGACCCTTCAACATTGTATTTGTACTGGGAACTTTCGGCGGGCAAGAAACGGATGGCGGAGTCGCACTTCGAGCGGCAGTGGGACGAACTCCCGAAACGGATTCGGCTCTACGACGCGACCCGCGTGCAATTCAACGGGACGAACGCCCGCAAAATTTGGGAATGGCCGATTGCGCGAGGCGCATTTTGCTACTTCCACCATGCCGATCCGGCGCGGCGTTATGTGGCCGATCTCGGCGTGGCAGGCGCCGGCGGTCAGTTTCTCCCGATGGTGAGGTCGAATCCCGTCGAGACCCCGATGGAAAGCAGCGGCACAACCTTCGGAGCTGAACAGCACTCCCTCTCACGGATCGGCGGCGATTACTCCGTCATGACACAGGCGGACGGCGTCCAGCTCTGCAACTACATCGATCTCAGCGCCGAAAGCGCAGTCGGACCAGGTAACGGCTTACCGAACAGATTCGAACAATACAGCGCCTATACCCTCTATCCGGCGACCAGGGTGATACAATGAACAACCAGCCTTCCCGCCTCGCCAAGGGGATGTTTTCTTTCTCGCTGCTTGCCCATCTCCCCTACGTTCATGTCGTTGAGGGGGACACGGAATCTATGGAACAACGGCTGTTCGACGCCTTGACGGATACCTACTTGCCCTTGATCGGGATATTGGGCCGTTTGCAGAAGGATCGGGTTCCGTCCCGAATGACGATGGCGATTTCCCCTGCGCTGCTGGGGATGCTGGAAGATCCGCTGCTGCCGGGGAAGTACGGGCAGTATTTGAACAATCTTGAAGATGAAGCGAGGCCGGCGCTCGCCCGGCGGATCTTCTTCGATGAGTGCGGCGGCCGCCTCATCGAGCGGCTTCGCAATCTTCAGGACGACGGCGTCCTGGAGATTGCTACTTGCGCAGCAACGCACAGCATGCTGCCGCTGTTGAAGCGCCGCGAAGCGATGCAGGCGCAAGTCTCCGTCGCCGTTGCCGATTATCGGCGGCTGTTCGGGTGTTTTCCGCGCGGCATCTGGCTGCCCGATTGCGCGAGTGTTGCCTTTGTCGACGAGACGCTTCATGAGCTGCAACTGCAGTATGTGCTCGTCGACGCTCCGCCGGGCGCAGTCGTGCGGGCCGATGCTTGCTGGCCATTGCGAACTCCGTGCGGCCTCGCCGTATATGTACGCAACGAGGCGTTGTCGCAGAGCTTATGGAGCGAAATCGACTCCGAACGCGATGACGGCTCCACTTCAGCAAAACATGCAAAAAAATTTGCGACTCAACTGTACGAACAGTTTCCGCAAAACCCGCTCCTTACGGCCGCATACGATGCCGGATTGTTCCGGCACCGATGGGCGGGAGGAGCGGAATGGTTGGAGAGCGTCTTTCGCTGTCTTCATCGCGACCGCAAATTGGAATGCGCCGCTTACGGCGAACTGGAACGACTTCTCCCGGTTCCCGCCATGAATTCGGGTTCGACGGACAGC
>JAJFMO010000398.1 GCA_020697475.1 Paenibacillaceae bacterium
CGTCGCAGTGTCCGTTACAGCATACCGATCGATCGCAACGGAGGAATCTTTCATGACACCAGAAGCGCCTCATACATATCGCCACGACGATTTGCTTTCATTTGCCGAGCAGGTGTTCACTCGTCTCGGCATGCCGGAGGAAGACGCCCGCGTGGCGGCGGATTCGCTTGTTCGCGCCGACCTCGAAGACGCGGGCAGCCACGGCATCAGCCGGTTGGGCATCTACGCCAAGCGGCTCGGCGAAGGGCGGATCGCCGTCCGCCCGGCCATCACGATCGAGCCGCACGGTTCGATCCTGCATATCGACGGCGACAACGGGCTTGGCCAAGTCGTGTCGATGCACGCGCTGCGTGCGGCGATGGAACTGGCCGGCGAGACCGGGATTGCCGGCGCCTTCGTGCGCGGCAGCAATCATTTCGGCACGGCGGCCTACTATTGCCAGCATGCTTGCGATAACGGCATGGCGCTGATCGCCATGACCAATTCGCCGCCGGGCATTCCCCCGTGGGGCGGACGCAAGGCGTTCTTCGGCACGAATCCGCTGGCGTTCGGCTTCCCGACCAAATCGGGGCAGCCGCCGGTCATCGTCGACATGTCTTCGAGCGTGGCGGCGCGCGGCAAGATCATTCTCGCCGACAAGCAAGGCGAGTCGATCCCGGCCGGCTGGGCGATCGACGAGAACGGCGCGCCGACGACCGACCCGGCCGCTGCGTTGCGCGGAGCGGTTCTCCCGCTCGGCGGCGCCAAAGGCTACGCGCTCGCTCTAGCTATAGAAGCGATGGTCTCGCTGCTCACGCAAGCCGCATTCGGCCCGCACGTCCGCAATCTGTACAAAGAAAACGAGGACGCAGCCAATGTCGGCCATTGTTTTCTCGTGCTCAACATCGCCAGATGGCTCGACTATGAAGAGTATACAGAGCGCATGGAGCAATTCCTCGCGGAAATTCGCGCCGTCCCGCTCGCTGAAGGAGCCGAGTCGATTCTGATTCCCGGCGAACGCCGAGAGCGGATCTATAACGAGCGAATGGAGCGCGGCATCTCGCTCTCCTCCGAAGTAATTGAAGAATTGCGCGAACTTTCTGTGCGTTGCGATGTGCATTTTCCACAACCTAAGGGAGGTGAATCATTGTGAAAATCGTTATTAGCGAACTGAACTGGCCGTGCGGCACCGATTTGCTGCGTTCGCAGGGGTGGCGTGTCGTGTACGATCCTGATCTGTGGAAGGATCGCGTCCGGCTGCGCGCGGAACTGCAGGACGCCGATGCGCTGATCGTCCGCAACCAGACGAAAGTAGACAAGGAGCTGATCGGCTGGCCGCACCGGTTGCGCGTCATCGGTCGGCTCGGCGTCGGGCTCGACAACCTCGATCTCGAAGTACTCGCCGGACGAGGCATCCCGATCGTCTACGGCAAGAATGCCAACGCCACATCGGTCGCCGAGTACGTCATCGCTTGCCTTTTCAGCTTCTCCCGGCTGCTTCACGAAGGGTCCGAAGATGTGAAGCAAGGCGGCTGGAACCGCAAGCGGTTTACCGGCACGGAACTCGCAGGGACTACGCTCGGACTGATCGGCACCGGCGAAATTGGACATCGGGTCGCCCGAAGGGCGATCGCCCTCGGTATGGACGTGATCGGGTTTGATCCTTTTGTGACGCCGTACGATTTCCCGCTGACCGAAACCGGCATCCGTCTGGTCGAGTTCGACCAACTGCTGGCGACGTCCGACTTCATCAGCCTGCACGTGCCGCTCACTCCCAAAACAAGGAATTTGCTCGATAAAACCGCTTTTGCTAAGATGAAAGCTGGTTTGCGTATCATTAACTCCTCGCGCGGAGGCATTATCGACGAACTCGCGCTGTACGATGCGATCGAATCCGGCCACTTGGGCGGTGCGGCATTGGACGTACTGACCGATGAGCCGCCGCAGCCTGATCACCCGCTGCTCCGATGTGAACGTTGCATCTTGACGCCGCATATCGCCGGGCTGACCGAGCAATCGCAGGAACGCACCTCCGAATTGGTCGCAAGGGAAGTCATCGCCGAACTGGAGGGACGTGTCTCGTTGTGCAGAGTGACGACGAGGGGGTAAGCTTTTTGTTCAAATCGGTCAATGAGGAAAGAAAAACGTTCTCCCGCAAAGTCGTGGAGCATATCAAGGAATTGATCTCCTCCGGGCAGCTGAAGTCCGGCGACAAGCTGCCCCCTGAACGGGAGCTGGCGGAGATGATGAATGTCAGCCGTCCGACGATTCGCGAGGCGTTCAAAATATTATCAGCCATGGGGCTGCTCAAAATTCGCCACGGCAACGGGGTATTCGTCGCCGACCACGGGGAACGAATCGACAATCTCGCGTCGTTCCTGTTCGTGGAGACCGATACGATTCACGAGCTGTTCGCCGTGCGGAAAGTTTTGGAGTGCGAAACCGCCGCCGAAGCGGCAAAGAATGGGGTCGCGGAGTTCGTCGGGGAAATTTTGCAGCTGACGCAAGAAGTGTACCGCAAAGTGGTGCAGGAGCCGGAGTTCGCAGATGAAGAAGAACGCCAATTGTTTCTGTCCGACTCGGATCAGCAGTTCCACTTGATGGTGGCGGAAGCGGCGGGCAACGAGGTGATCGTGCGGATCATGAACCATCTGATCGATCTCTTGCGTGCGAGCCGTATGCAATCGATGAAAATTCCCGGGCGCGTCGAGCGCTCGTTAACCGAGCATATTCGCATCGCCGAAGCGCTTGTAGCCGGGGATGCCCAGTTGGCGCGCGAGCGGATGTTCGAGCATCTGGGCAGTGTGGAGCAGACATTGCTGCGCGAAATTGGCGAGATTGAGGCTTGAGTTATCGACAATACACAAGTTAGGGGAAAACTGCATGGTTTGGTTACGCAAAAATGGTCCCGGTTTGGCCCTCGTCTTCGGGCTATCTTGTATCGCTGCCTGGCTCGGCTCGCTCTTGCCCGTCGTCGGCGGCCCCGTCTTCGGGATCCTGATCGGCATGCTGATCGGCAATACTTGGGGCAGACCGGCCCCCGCCGTTCCCGGCATCCTTTTTTCCTCGAAAAAAGTTCTGCAATGGGCGGTGATCGTCCTTGGGGCCGGCATTAGCTTGGGGCAGGTTTGGCATACGGGGGTGGAGTCGCTCGCCGTCATGCTGATCACCTTGGCCGCTGCGTTCCTGGCGGCATACGGGTTCGGACGGTGGATGGGCGTTCCGTCCAACTTAAAGAGCTTGATCGGCGTCGGCACCGCGATCTGCGGCGGGTCGGCGATTGCGGCGGTGTCGCCGATCGTCGAAGCCAAGGAAGAGGAGATCGCCTACTCGATCTCCACGATCTTTCTGTTCAACGTCATTGCTGTGTTGATTTTCCCGGCGCTTGGCCACTGGATGGGCTTTTCCGATGAGGCGTTCGGCCTGTGGGCCGGCACCGCGATTAACGACACCTCGTCCGTCGTCGCCGCCGGGTACGTGTACAGCGACGCGGCCGGCGAGTACGCCACGATCGTCAAGCTGACGCGTACGATGATGATCATCCCGATTTGCTTGGTGTTCGCCGTGCTCATAGGGATGCGCAAGAAGCGCGAGATGGTGTTGGCGGAAGTGGCGACGGCAGGTGGCGGCGAGGGGGGTTCAGGCGCAGGCGAGGCGGCCACGGTAAGCTCGATCGACGGGGCTGGGACGGAAGCCGGGACAGTTGCGAACAAGCCAAGAACGGCTTTCAAACTCGGTAAAATTTTCCCTTGGTTCATCCTGTGGTTCCTCGTCGCATCGCTGCTCAATACGATGGGGCTGTTCCCCGGGAACAGCGTGCACTATATCGGAATTTTAGGCAAATTCATGATCGTTATGGCGCTGACCGCTGTCGGCCTCGGCGCCAACTTTCGAAAAATGCTCGGCACCGGGATCAAACCCATGGTACTCGGTTTGATCACCTGGTTCATCGTTGCATTGGTCAGCGTGCTGGTGCAAATGGCGACCGGCAGCATATAGGTGTTGCGACTGCGGCTGCAGAAGCCGAAAAGGGCTGCCGTTCCTTCGGGAACGGCAGCCCTTTTCGCCGGATGGCCCGGGTCGCGGGTAATCTCATCTCGAATTCTTAACGGCCACAGGAGACGCTTAGCGGCCAAAAAGCGACTGTTTCGCGATCGTACGGCCACCATAGCCGCTTAGAGCACCCAATCAGCCTATTTCCGCCCCCGTTTCGCCTCTAAGCTGCCTCCATGTCCGTTAAAATTTGGTGCCGCCTCCCACGTTCGTTTAAGCGGCTGTGGTGTCCGTTACATTTAGGCGAAATCTCATCACAACGGCCGCACAGTGATTTTCCGATAACTTTCCTGGAAGCAAGGCGCGGTCACATACTGGGTTTTGCCCTCACCGAACCGATCCTCATGAGCAAAGT
>JAJFMO010000399.1 GCA_020697475.1 Paenibacillaceae bacterium
CCGATTTGCCGGTTTCATAAAATTCGTCTGCAGGACTTGTACCGATCAACCGTTACGCCTCTGCCCAGACGCTCTTGATGAAGCGCAGCGCGGGTGCGCTCTTGGCCGCAAAATCCGCTGCGTTGCACTCGAGGGCGACGCGACCTTCGTATCCGGATTTTCTTAGCTCGCTGAAAAAATCGGCGTAGTCGACGCCGTCCGAACCGGCGCCTTCCGCCGAGGGCCAGGAGCGGTCGTACTCGGCAAGATGCACGTGAGTGAGCAACCCTGTCGCCGTCGCCCGGCTTAACACGGCGAACGGTTCGCGCTCCAGGTGCATATGGAAGCCGTCGGCCAACACCGTAATGTTCGGCAAGTTCAGTTCCGCTGCCAAGTCCAACGCTTCGCCGACTTTGTTAATGATATTGCTCTCCCTTCTGTTCAGCGGCTCGATCGCGACGATCAGGCCGTACCGCCCCGCATGCTTATCGCACATGTGCAAAAATTGCTTGATCTGTTCCATCGCCGCCTCAGGCGGAAACCCGTCCGGCACCGTTCTCGCTCCGCCGCTGCCGAAAATGATTTGGCCGCCGCCAACCGCCTGCACCCGTTCCATCGCAAGCCCCACATAAGCTTCGATGGCCGCCACGTCAATGCCCGGCCCTGTCAGCTTCAGCGTTGGCGGAATAAAGCTGTTGAACACCGGAACGGTAATCCCGGCATCTTGCAATAATTGCGCCGATTCGGCGAATTCCGCCTCCGATAAATGCATCAGCGCACCTACCGTCAATTCGGGGAAATCGTACCCGAATTCCGCTACCTGGCGCAGATCGCTGAGCAATTGCCGCGGCGCAGAGCCCGCTTCGCCCGGTTTCCGCACCGCTTGCTTAGGCTGGCCGCCTCCGGCTTGCGGCATGAACGATGCGCCAAAGCCCAAACAGCAGCCGAATTTGACTCCCCCGTTTGTCCGATTTATTTTTCCCACATCCGTGTTCATTCCGAATCCCCCTTAACAGCTTGTTGACATTGTGCTTATCTTAAAACAATTCCGCAGGCAGGTCTATGCAATTATTGCGGGTTGTCCGTCCATCGTCATCCATCGCAATATATGCGCAGGTTCATTCGGATCAGACAATATTGGCGGGGACTTCTATAAGATAGTGCGATATGCTTGAAAGCAAGCGTTTCCAACCAAACATACGGGGTGAGTAAAAAATGTTCAAGAGGTTCAAACACGCATGGATAGCTTCGATGTTGTTGCCTTTGGTTTTGTCGGCTTGCGGCTCGGGTACGGCTACCACCGGCGGATCGGCTGTGGACGATTCGGCCAAAGGCGCGAGCACGGTGAAAGAAGAAGGTCCGGTCGATCTCCACATTTATGCCACCAGCAGTTTCACGTTGGAAAATTACAATGACAAATACGGCGATTTGATCCAGAAGAAGTTCCCCAACTACAAGATCACGTACCACGAGCGACCGAAAGATTACACGGTGGACGACCTGGTTGCGGCCAAACCGCAGATCGACATCATGATCGAGACGGCGGGTACGACGTCGCCGGCGCTTTTTTACGATATGGGCGATTTAATCAAAAAGCATAAAGTCGATCTGGGCAGTTTCGACCAAACGATGATCGATCTCATCAAGCAGCTGGGTGGAGGCAAAATTTTTGGGCTGCCGGTCAACAGCGACAATATGGTAACTTACTATAACAAAGGCATTTTCGACAAATTTGGGATGCCTTATCCGAAGGACGGAATGACGTGGGACGACGCTATCGCCCTGTCCGATAAACTTACCCGCAGCGCCGACGGAACGATCTATTTCGGCCTGGCCGTCGCGGATAAGCATTATTTTCAGGAAAACCAGTTTGGACTGCCGTTCCTCGATCCGAAGACAGGAAAGGCGACGATTAATAATGAGAATTGGAAAAAGATTCTCGAGACGGTCTTCGCCGGCCCGGCCAAAAGCCAGATTTACAGGGAAGGTATGAATGGGCTGAAAGGCAAGCTGCCGGGCAAAGACCAGTTGATTAAGGATAAGACGCTGGCGATGTTCGTGGAAAATACCGGTGTAGGGATGATGACGAGCATTGAGGCCGGCAAAGTCGATTGGGATATGGTGTCGATGCCGACATTTAAGGATCTGCCGAAGATCGGTTCGCAAGGGTACCCGACTTATCTGGCCATTACTCCGTTGGCGAAGTTCCCGGATGCGGCAATGGAGGTCATCAAGTACGCCACCTCGGCCGAGTTCCAGACGGCGAATTCGCGCAAAGGGCTGCCGACCGTGCTGAACGACGACAACATCAAGAAGCAACTGGGCCAGGATACGCCTTTCAAGGGCAAGCATTTCGCCGCTGCCTTCTTTAACAAGCCGGCGCCGATCGCGGTGAAATCGGAGTTTGACGACGACATTTTGAAAATATATATTCAACAGGAAGCGGATTTGGCATTAGGCAAGGTGGACGTGAATACGCTGCTGCGCACCGCCGAAGAGCAGGCGAACAAGAAGGCGGATGAGCTGAAGAAGAAGTAGCATGCGTAAAAGCCGGCGTCCGTCAACGGTTTGCGCATCGCAGACGGTTCCGGAGCGGCAAGTATCTTGGAGGGTATGATGCCGAAAGACTATCATTGTTGCGCGACATGCAGACATTTCGAGGTGGTGAAGTCGGGAGGAGTTTCCGCACGCTGCTCCCGGCTGGGCTATGAGACAAGTCCGAAGTATAAGTTCAACTGTTGGGATCCTATATCGCGTGTCCGGGAATTGATGATGGCGGAGAATGGCGACGGGATACAGGCGAGCAGCGAGTAAAACTAAGATCTGGCCGATTTTGGCCAGATCTTTGCATTGGAGGGATTGCCGGCAGTATCAGACGGACAAGCCACTCCATATTTAATGGAACAGAGTATGCAAAAACCGAATCGAACGGTTACAATATAGTGAAAAGAAAAGTTTGGGCGGAGGCCGGACATGCAACGACCGGATTTTACCTTAAGAGCCGGCACCTATATCTTTTATATGACGATGGCGGTCGTTTTGCCTTATTTCCCGATCTATTTCCGATCACTCGGCTATTCCAACCTGCAGCTCGGCCTGCTCTATTCGTCCGGCCCGATGATCGGCATTTTTGCGGCTCTGCTATGGGGTGTGTGGAGCGATAAATATCAGACCATCAAGAAGCTGCTCATTGTGATTTTTTCCAGCCAATTGTTGATTTTGTTCTTTATCGGTCAAACCCGACTTTTCGGTCTGATGCTCCTCATTATGCTCGGATTTCACTTCTTCCAGAGCGCGGTCATCCCGTTGAACGACAGCATGATACTGCTGCATATCCGTCGGCGGGGCGGCACTTATGCTTCCTATCGAGTGTGGGCGTCGATCGGCTTTGCATCGACTGTATTCTTGTTCGGAAGCATGGCGGAATACTTCGGACCCGGGTCGGCGTTGTGGCTTTGCGGCGGGTCGATCATGCTATCACTGCTTTTGTCCTTCTCGTTAGAGGAAAGAAAGGCTGCTCTATCTTCGCCCGATTGGTCCGAGCTAAAGAACATAGCGGGAAGCCGCAGACTGTTGTTTTTTCTGGCCTCGGTCTTTGTATTGGCGGTAGGACATCGCATGAACGATGCGTTCGTCCCTCTTGTGGTGAAAGACATCGGAGGAAGCGATCGCTTGGTCGGACTTGCGCAACTGGTTGCCGGCGGATGCGAAATTCCCGTGTTCTTGCTGTTGGCCAAATACGGGAGGAGCTTTCGCGAATCTACATTGCTGATTGCAGCCTCTCTCGTTTATGTCGTCCGATTTATATGGATGAGCGCGACTACGGATATTGTCGCGATTATTGCCTTGCAGACGCTGCACAGTTTGTCATTCTGCATTTATTTATATGCATCCGTATCCATGCTGCAAAAGCTTGTACCTGAGCGCTTTCGGTCGACCGGCCAAGCAATGTTCGCTTTCGTCTGGGCCGGCCTTGCAGGTTTGACGGCCGGCGCGCTGGGCGGCTATGTCATGGATTTCGCCGGTGCGAAATGGCTGTATCGTACCGCGGCGATGTTTGCTTTTCTGGGATTGACGGGATTTTCCGTTATGTTGTGGTCGGCGAACAGCAATTTCTGGCGCGACAAACATCTGGCTCGCCCTATCGCGACTGGCTACGGGGAACATTCCGGTGGGCCGACGAGGTCAACGGATCGGTTCTAGAGTAATCTGCAAATACTTGCCGGTAAACACTTTGGTTGCGGTAGAGAGTCTGCGGTTTTTCAGGAAAATGACGCCGATTTTGCGCGGCGGGATCTGTTCGATGAGCGGCAGCTCGAACAGCGTCCCGCCGTTTAGTTCGCTTTGGACGAATTGTTTGGTGACGAACGAGATACCGAGTCCGGCTTTGGCAAATTC
>JAJFMO010000400.1 GCA_020697475.1 Paenibacillaceae bacterium
TGTGATCCCGCTATCTTCCGTAGTGGAGACAGCTTTGGTTGAACCGCATCAAGTCAGCACTGTGCAAGGCAATCCGATGATCGAGTTTCGCGATAAGTTGATTCCGCTCATCTATTTAAGCGAATTGTTTGATGTGCCGCCGTCGGATCAACAAGAGACGCCGGAATTGGAAATCGTCATCGTTCGCAAGGGAGAGCGGATGCTGGCGATCGAGGTGGACGAATTGTTCAGCCAACAAGAAATCGTGCTTAAGCCGATGGGAGGATATTTATCGCATCCGTTCGCCGTAGCAGGGGCGACGATCCTTGGCAACGGTCAAGTCGCGCTGGTGATCGACACCAACGCATTATTCAAATAGAATAGGAAGAAAGAACCTGCGGATAGTTTGCGAGATTTGCAAAGCAAAAGTTTGGGAGGGGTTATTCATGGGCGTTGAACTGAAAGTGGTCGTATTCTCGATCGGCAATGAGGAATACGGAGTGGAAGTGGATAAAGTTCGGACGATTGAAAAGATGCTTCCTTACACACGGGTTCCCAAAACTCCGGCATTCGTCAAGGGGGTTATCAATTTGCGCGGCGTGATCGTTCCGATTATCGACCTTCGCAGCCGCTTTGGCCTGGAAGAAACAGCGTATACCTCCAACACTCGCCTCATCATTGTCGCCGCCGCCGATCTCGAAGTCGGTTTGATCGTCGATTCAGCCAACGATGTCATAAACGTCGATTCCGACCGCATCGAACAGCCGCCGGAAGTGGTTGGCGGGATCCGCGCGAAATATTTGCAAGGCATTGTCAAGCTGGAACAAAGCCGCTTGCTCGTGCTGATGAATTTGCAGGAAGTGCTCAACAAGAGCGAGTTGATCCAGCTGCAAGAGATGGAGAGTTGACCATGACCGAATTCAATAATTTCGCCGAGCTGCATATGGATATATTGAAGGAAATCGGCAATATCGGCGCGGGACACGCGGCCACCGCCTTGTCTCAGCTGCTGGATAAACAAGTCGATATGCTTGTTCCAAACGCCAGGGTCATCCCCTTCTGGGAAATCAGCAACAGCGTCGGCGGTCCCGAGAAGGAAGTCATTGCCGTTTATTTGAGAGTCGAAGGCGACGTTCCCGGCAATTTGTTCTTCATCCTGGCAAAGGAATCATCGAGAAAATTGTTGAAGCAACTTGTAGATTCGCGTTACGAGACCGGGGAAGAGTATTCCGACATGGAGAAGTCGGCGCTTTGCGAAATCGCCAACATTTTAGCCGGCTCTTATTTGTCTTCGTTGGCCGATTTTACTCAATTGCATATGACGCCCACTGTTCCAGCGTTGTCGATCGATATGGCCGGCGCCATCCTCAGCTACGGGTTGCTGCAATACGGGCAGGTCGGGGACCTCGCTTTGTTGATTGACACGACATTTTTTGAAGGGATGGAAGCGGTGGAAGGTCATTTCTTCCTGCTTCCCGATCCGCACTCCTTCGAAAAAATTTTCCGCGCTTTGGGAGTGCCGGATCTATGACCGAGACGATTCTGGTCACCGTGAACATGGCCGATATGAATGTGGTGAAAAGCACGGGCGGGTTAAGAACGACCGGACTCGGATCGTGTGTCGGGGTGGCGTTGTACGACCCCATGGCGAAAGTGGCGGGGATGGCTCACGTCATGTTGCCCAATTCGGATATCGCCCGGGAAACCACTATCAAGCCGGCGAAATACGCGGATTTGGCGATTCCCGAGCTGATTCGGCGAATGTGCGAGATGGACGCCGCACCAAAATCGATCCAAGCCAAGTTGGCGGGCGGTGCGCAGATGTTCGCTGGCATCGGCAATACCGATATTTTGCGTATCGGGCCGAGAAATATCGAATCGTGCAAAGACGCTTTAGCCAAGTTTGACATTCCCATCGTTGCCGAGGACACCGGGGGGCACTATGGGAGAACAATTGAGCTGTACTGCGTAACCGGTAAACTGGTCGTTCGCAGTGTACAGCGGGAAACGAAGGAACTATAGATGATCGGAACCATTCGTTGGAATTTTTTGATATCGTTCATATGCGGCTTGTTCACCTTCTTCTTCAACGTGAACAGCAATGTGTTTAAGGTGGCGTTGCTGAACAGTCTTTACTGTTTGGTACTGGTCTTTGCGCTCGTTTTCTTGTTCAGATGGGCGCTCGGGTCGTGGGTCGGCCTCAAGCCTCTGTTTGACATCGCACCCCTGATCGATGAGGAAGACGCTCAGCCGGTAAACAAAGGCGCCAATGTCGATCTGAAGACACCGGTGGAGGACGAATCGATCAACCAATTGTTGAAGGATCAAATAAAAGGCCAAACCGACAATCATGGCGACGGCGAGGAGTTTACTCCCATCAATCCACCTCGATTGGCCAGTAAAGAGAAATTGCTTCCCGAAGAGCTGGCCAGGGCGATTCGCGGATTGGCTGAAGAGGAAGGGTGGTGAGCAAGCAGATGATCGACCGCAAGCAATCCAGGTTGTCCAATATGGAACAATGGAAATTGTGGAAAGAGCAAGGGGAGTTGTCCGCCAAGCAGTCGTTGATTGAGAAATACAGTTCGATCACCAACGCGGGCTGCAATTCGAAACCTACGCCACGTGGAGAATACGCGGTGCAGTGATCGACGGCTTGCGCCAAGGAGATTGGGTGCCCCGCTCGGTACGCGAGAAAGCGAAGAAGATTGAGGAAGCATACCAGTTGCTTGAACAGCAATATTTGCGATCCGTAACCGACGAGGAGATCAGCGAGTTCCTGCAGATGAGCGAGAAGGAGTTTCTGCAAGCGTTGCAAGAAATTTCTGTTGCTGCCGTCTGCTCGATCGACGAACCGATTCGCGAGGAAGAAAGCGAGACAAGATTGTCCGTCTTGATCGACGAGAGCGCGAAAAATCCGGAGTACAAAGTCAACGAATACTATATGAGAGAAACGTTGGCCAAAGCCATTGAACGACTTACCGTGAAAGAACGGACCGTGGTCACTTTATTCTATTACGAAGATTTATCGTTAAGCGAGATTGCCGAAATCATGAACCTATCCCCATCGCGGATTTCCCAGCTTCATTCCAAGGCAATATTGCGCATGCGAGGTTCGTTGAACCGTTTCAAGATGCAATTATTTCAAGACTCTTAAGGGGTAAGGGGTGCCGCTGATGCCGGATAAACGGGTATTGCCCGTTGAATATTACCTAAGTATTCAAGTTTCCGACGACAAACTATGCGCGTATCTTCAATTCGTTAACACGTCGGATGATTTTGCTTGCAGCAGGGAGCAGTTGGATCAACTGCTCGTCAAGAATCATATTGTTCATGGCGTGAAGGAAGAGGTGTTGGATCAAATCGCACTCAATCCAGCCGCTTATTTTGAGCAGCCTGTGTTGATTGCTGAAGGCACTGCTCCGGTGAACGGGAAAGACGGCTATATCCAGAACGTCTTTAACCTCGATAGCGACCAGAAGAAGCCGCTCGAATTGGAGGACGGCAGGGTCGATTTTAAAGAAGTCTATTCATTGAATAACGCACTCAAAGGTCAGTTGATCGCTCGCCGGGTGCTGGCTGAGGAAGGCGTGAACGGAAGAGCCGTAACCGGCGAGGAACTGTTCGCCAAGTCAGGCAAGGAAGCGCGATTTCGAACCGGCCGCAACGTTGTGACCGATCTGGAGAATATGGCGCAATACGCGGCGATCGACGGTGTCGTCACCAAGACGGACAAAGAGAAGGTCAACGTATTCCCGATCTATGAGGTCACCGGGGATGTCGATTACAGTATCGGCAACATCGATTTTGTAGGCAGCATAGTGATTCGCGGCAGCGTTCTGAACGGTTTCAAAATCAGAGCTGCGGGGGACATTCGGGTAACCGGCGGGATCGAGGCGGCAGAACTTGAAGCAGGAGGATCGATCGATATCGGTGCAGGCATACTCGGGCAGAACAAAGGGTATGTAAAAGCGGGGAAAACGATCAAAAGCTCATTTATTCAAGACGCTAACGTGATAGCCGGCGAGGATGTGCTCGTGACGCAAAGCATCATGCATTCCAATGTGAAGGCGGGTCGCAACGTCATCTGTCTCGGCGGCAAAGGGTTGATCGTCGGAGGATTGATTCAGGCTGGCGATCTCGTCTCGGCCCGGACGGTTGGCAATTCGATGGCTACCGCCACAGTATTCGAGGTGGGAGTTGTCCCGGAACTGCGCAACGAATTGATCGAGCTGAAGAATATGGTCAGGACGCAGACCGAGAATATCGATAAGACGGAGAAAGCACTCGTGCTGCTGAACCAATTGGCCGCTGCAGGCCAGCTGTCACCTGAGAAAAACGCACTGCGCACGAAGCTTACCTATACCCGCAAGCAAGCGCTAGACGAAGTCAATTCGAGCAAAGACCGACTGCTGGAAATTGAAAAAATGTTGGAGAATACGGAAAAAGCGAAGGTAGAGGTGGCTGGGACGATTTATCCCGGTTGCAAGATCGTCATGGGGAGATACACTCGTTTTGTTCGGGATGCCGTTTCTCGCGTTCTGTTCCATTTTTTCGAAGGGGAAATCACCATGTCGCCGAACGATTGATGGCGCTTTAGGAATTAGCGGAGGCTATTTCGTGAAGCGCCTTTAGGATGCGCCGGGACGCTCTTGCTCTCGACGTACGCCAAGGAAGGTGGGCTTACGATGAGTCTGAAATCGATCGATTTACAGATGGCTGTTCACCGCAACGGGGATGCAGGACTGCAGCAGAATCAGCTGTTGCATAAGCCGGCTTCTGATCAGGCGTTGCTTGCGAACGAACAGCAGAAGAAAATCGGCCACCAGCTGCAGCAGAGCAACAGTGTCGACGAACCGCGCAAAGCGGGCATCCAGTCGAACGATTCGGGCATGGGAAATCAGGGCGGCGGCAGTCGAAACGGCAAACGGAAGGATCACGAAGAGGCGCCGCAGCCCAAATCCAAGCACCCTTATAAAGGGCAACATATCGATTTTTCCTTGTAGCCTAATCCCGAATCCGAATGAATGAACTCGTTCGGGACAATTTTTTATTCTACTTTGAGGTGGGTTTTCGTTTGAATTCTCCTTGGTTATACATCGTACTGGTCGGATTGGTCTTGATCGTCTATTCCCGATTTCTGCCACGATCCGCCGGATCGTCGAAACAAGGGCAATCCACGAAAGAATTTCAGGAATCGCTCGATAACTTTGCCGCTGTGATGGACAATGAAAACCGTGAGCTTGTGCAGCTGATCTCCAGCATGCGCAGGGAACACGAACAGCAGACGGGCGGATTAACCATGCGCATTCAGAGACTGGAGCAGCAGCTGTCCGAACAGGAAATCCGGTTCGCCAAGTTGAGCCGCATCACGGACGATCTGGTTGATCGCGAAGCCCGCAATTCGTTCCATCGGACAAGCCCGCCGCCTGTCGAACCCGTACCGCAAGCCGTCCCACCTGCAGCGATTCCTATCGAGATGAACGGTGCGCAACCCCAGCAACCAGCCCCGCCAGGTACCGGACAGCCATCATTAATGCGTATAAAGGAACGGTATTCCGAATTGTTCGACCTGCACAACCAAGGCAAATCCGTCGATTTTATCGCCAAGAAGCTGAATATGAACAAAGGGGAAATCAACCTGATCCTTCAACTTGCCCGGCAGGAGGAACGGTTGAATGCTTAATGACCGCAAGTTTCTGAACGGCTTGGGCATTGGGCTGGTCGTCGGGGCGTTATTGTTGGAACTCATGAACCAGTCGGTAGTTACCTTGCCTCCGGCTACGGACAGCAATCCGCCCGCCTCGGTGAGCGATACGGCTCTGACCCAGCCGACTGAACCCACTGAGAACAATGTTGCGACGGAGAGAAAGTATACTCAGACCGAAGTTGATTCCATAATTCAACAGAAATTGGCTGAAGCGGCCGCCGCAAGCAAATCTGCGCCTTCGCCTCAACCCGGTCCTCAGAAGACAACCGATACACCGTCAGATATGACGAAGGATGAAACAACGGATATAACGACGGCCGTAATCATCCAGGAAGGGTTGAGCGCTTCGGAAATTGCCGAGCTGTTATATCGCAGTAAAATCATTTCGGATCGTGAACAATTTTTGCAGCTGCTCGACGAACGCAACCTGAATCGCCGGATTCAACGCGGATATTTCGAATTTCATGGGCACTCCAGTGTGGAAGAAATTGTCGACCAAATTACGACGGCGCTGCCATAAACGGACGACATTGAACATATATTACAATACGACATCATACGACGTCCGGCCCCGAGCAATTCGGGGCTATTCGTCGTTTTGTTGCATCCCTATAGCAGTTATGGTATATTTATTCTCGGTGTTAAAAACACACGTCTGTTTAATTCGTGCAAGTGGTGCTTGAATGAGCGGTCTGCAAATTCAAGTCTTGTTTACGAAATTGCGAGCAGGCGGAGGACACAAACCATGATAAGAGGAGGTGCGTGAAGATGGCAGTAATATCCATGAAGCAGTTGCTGGAAGCAGGCGTTCATTTCGGACATCAGACCCGGCGCTGGAACCCTAAGATGGATCGTTACATCTTCACCGAAAGAAACGGGATTTACATTATCGATTTGCAGAAGACGGTCAAGAAGGTCGAGGAAGCGTACAACTTCGTGAAATCGATCTCTGAACAGAACGGCACATTGTTGTTCGTCGGAACGAAGAAGCAAGCGCAAGATTCCGTCGCCGACGAAGCCAACCGTTGCGGCATGTTCTACATTAACCAGCGCTGGCTGGGCGGAACGTTGACCAACTTCCAGACGATTCAGAAGCGGATCGATCGCTTGCACAAATTGGAGAAAATGGAAGAGGATGGCACGTTCGAGTTGTTGCCGAAGAAAGA
>JAJFMO010000401.1 GCA_020697475.1 Paenibacillaceae bacterium
CGACATCGATACGATCTGCAGCGCCGATCATATCATCGAGATCGGCCCCGGACCCGGGCAGCATGGCGGCCATGTCATCGCTGAGGGGAACGCGGAGCAACTGCGCGCCCACCCGCAATCGGTCACCGGCGCGTTCTTGTCCGGCGAGCGGAAGATCGAAGTGCCCGCCAAGCGCCGGCAGCTCTCCGGGCTTACGCTGTCGATCAAAGGCGCAAGGGCGAACAATTTACGCAGCGTGAACGTGGACATTCCTCTTGGCGTCATGGTGTGCATCACCGGCGTGTCCGGATCGGGCAAGAGCACCTTGATCAACGAGGTCATGTTCAAGCAACTGTACGCGTTGTTCCACGATCATCGACCAATCGCCGATCGGGCGCAGCTCCCGTTCCAACCCGGCAACCTATGTCGGTTTCTTTGATCGCATCCGTGAACTGTATGCTGCCACGGCGTCTGCAGAGGGGAAGGAGCTCGGCAAGAACGACTTCAGCTTCAACCAGAAGAACGGCGGGCGCTGCGAGCATTGTCAAGGCGAAGGCACGGTCACGACTCAGCTGCAATTTATGCCTGACGTCGAATCCGTCTGCCCCGCCTGCAAAGGAGCGCGTTTCAACGAGAACGTGCTGGACGTTCGGATCAAGGGCAAGCATATCGCTGAAGTACTTGACATGAGCATTGAGGAGGCGGTGGACTTTTTCGACGATCAGTCGTATATCCTGCACAAGCTCAAGGTGCTCGCTGAACTCGGGCTGGGCTACCTGCGGCTCGGCCAATCTTCCACAACGTTATCCGGCGGGGAAGCGCAGCGCATCAAGCTGGCTACGGAGCTCAGCAAGATCAAGCGTGGCGCCCATAACCTGTATATTTTGGACGAGCCGTCCACCGGCTTGCATTTGCGCGACATCCAGCGGTTGATCGATTGTCTGCACCAGCTTGTCGATGCCGGACACACGGTGCTTGTGATTGAGCATCACCTGGACATTGTCAAAGTGGCGGATCATGTCATCGACATGGGTCCCGAGGGCGGCAAGGAAGGCGGTCTTGTTGTCGTGGCCGGCACTCCGGAGCAAGTCGCGAAATCCGAAGGATCGCATACCGGCGCGTTCTTGCGCGAGGTGCTGGCGAAGGAGAATGGCGGTTGGTAGGACATGGTTGAGGAATATGTATGAAATTTCATATAGATTTGGCTTTAAAAAAGAAATTTGGCCGATTGTATGTGAAAAATCATATACAATCGGCTAATTCATGGTTTTCGAAATGAATGTATATGAAAAACCACATATATTCATTCGGCGCACATAAGTGCATGTAAAAAAATATCTATTGCTGAGGCGGTGACATCAATTGTGAGTACATTAAGAGGACGTATTGCGATCGTTACGGGAGCAAGCCGCAGCCGCGGCATCGGAACGGCGATTTGCAGAGCGCTTGCCTCAGAGGGTGCAGATATATTCTTTACACATAGGCGTGAATACGATCGAACTATGCCGTGGGGCTCCGATGAGAGTTGGCCCGAACGACTAAGTCGGGAATTGTCTGACATTGGCGTACGCACTGCCAATATGGAGACCGATTTATCGGCCCTAAACATTGCTGAACTCATTTTGCAAACTGTTCAAGAACACCTGGGAATACCATCAATTCTTGTAAACAACGCTACGCATGACACCGGCGACGGATTCAGGAAATTAGATGCAGACATTCTGGATGAACATTATAACGTTAACGTCAGGGGGACGTGTCTCCTGAGCGTCGAGTTTGCCAAGCTATTCGAAAAACATTTTGACAGCCACTATGGGGGACGCATTATTAATATGGTTTCATTCGGTCCACTCGTCGACAGTTTATCCTATGTGGCTACCAAAGGTGCGATTATTGCGATCACCGAACCGCTTTCTGTTGCTTTAGCCCCCCTTGGGATTACTGTGAATTGCGTGAATCCCGGACCTACGGATACGGGATGGATGGACGAGCATACGAAGCAAAAGTTGCTTTCTTCGTTCCCAATGGGAAGGCTGGGTATGCCGGAGGATGCCGCAAAGTTGGTGAAATTTCTGGCAAGCGAGGACTCGCAATGGATTACCGGGCAGTTGCTTCACTCCGAAGGCGGCTATACGGGTAAGTAATATAGTGGAGAAATAGGTGAGATATATAGAAGACTACCGTGCACGATATATAACATTATTTTCGAGAAAAAGAGGCTGGAGATCGGCGTATCTTGAACACTAAACAAGCTGTCTTGACATCTTGTATCGCCGTATTTATAGTGAAACAGTTAGTATTTGGGCAGATATAAAAATAATTGAGGTGGAGAAAGAATGAGATTGAGAAAGTGGGGGCAATTGTGTTTTATCCTGCCAGTGGTCGCGATGATCGCTCTGAGCGGCTGCGGCGGCGGAAACAATCAAAGCGGCTCCAATCCGGAAACGCAGTCAGGGGAGGCCGATACTCAGAAAATCGCTCCGGTCAGCACGGAGCCGGTAACGATTCGCATGTTTCAATCCTCGACCAATATCACGGATGAGCAGTTCAACAGCTTCTTCGTCGATCCGGTCAAGAAGAAATACCCCAACATCACGGTTGAAATAGTCAGAGGTACCAATGCGAAAGCTACGGAAGCCGTTGCCGCCGGCGATTTCCCCGATATGATTTTCACCGGGATCGGTTCCATCAAGTTTTACAAGGATCTGGGATTGCCGATTGATTTGAACCCGATTATCAAGAAAAACAAGTTCAATATCGACGAATTTGAACCGCGGATCATCGACCAGTTCAAGGTGTATTCGGATAATGGGGAACTTTATGCCATCCCTTTCCTGGATAACTTTTCCGCCTTGTGGTACAACCGCGATATTTTCGATCAATACGGGATGACTTATCCGAAGGATGGTATGACTTGGGACGATGCGATTGAACTTGCGAGACAAATGTCGTCGAAATCCTCAGGAGGCGTGACTCAACTGTGTCCCGGCTCGTTCGATCAATTTACCAACGTAATGTCGCTTCCGGTTGTGGACGCAAAGACGAATAAGGCTGTACTGGAAACGGACAATTGGAAAATGCTCGTGGATAAATTCACCACGGTTCATAAAATTCCCGGCAATACATGCGGGGGAGCGACTAAGGAGTCGACCGATTTTGTAGCAGGCAAGGTTGCCATGGCTGGAATTAACGGAGCTTTGCTTACGCAGCTTGAAGAAGCGTCCAAGCAAGGGCCGATCATTAACTGGGATATGGCGTCTTATCCGCAATTTAAGGAAGCGCCCGGCTTCAGAAGAAGGATGGATGTGACTTTGCTCATGCTATCCTCCACCAGCAAGCATCCGGACCAGGTATTTCAGGTGATGCAAACCGTCTCCCAGCGCGAGGAGCAGATCAAGCGAACCCGTCTGGGTAGAATGAGCGCGTTCAAAGACCCGGACTTGAAGAAGGATTTCGCTGCCGACTTGCAGGTGGCCAAAGGTAAAAATATTCAGAGCATTTTCAAAACCAAAGCTTCTGCCGTACCGCCGTACACGCCGTATAACGGACCGGCGAACAAAGCGCTGAACGATGCGGTGAATGCCGTGATGGGCGGGGAGAATGTCAACTCCGCGTTGCGCGCAGCCAACGAGAAAGCGAATCAGGATATCGAGGCAATAATTCAGGGTGGCCAGTAAAACCGCATAGTTGAGAGAGGCAAGCGGCGCGCCAGCGTCGTGTGTATTTTTTCACCTTGATAGGTTTTATAAGATCCGGGGCCCCCGCAAAGTACCTGAATCAACTTCGAAGCAAGGCTTCACTTTGTGGGGTTATTTCACCTTAATAGAGGAGGAAAAAGAGTGCAAATAGTTCGTTATGATGATAAAAGTTGGTTTATTCGGGATCAGCGGATCTTTATTATTTCGGCGGCGATTCATTATTTCCGGCTGCCGCGGCAGGAATGGGCGGAAGTGCTGGACAAGGCGCGGGCGGCGGGATGCAACTGTGTAGAGACGTACATCCCGTGGAATTGGCATGAGGAGAAAGAGGGAGAGTGGGATTTCTCCGGCGATAAAGATTTGGAGGCGTTCCTCTCTATGTGCGAGGAGCGCGAGCTCTACGCCATTGTGCGGCCGGGACCGTACATCTGTGCAGAGTGGGATTTCGGCGGCTTGCCTTGGTGGCTCTCAGCCAAGCCGGATATGAAATATCGCTGTTATCACGAGCCTTTCCTTCATTATGTCGATCTATATTTGAATCAGGTAATTCCGCGCATCGAGCGTCACTTGATCACTCGCGGCGGTACGGTCATTATGGTTCAGGTGGAAAATGAATACCAAGCCTGGGGCATCCCCGATCGCAGATATATGGAATATTTGCGCGACGGCATGATCCGGCGGGGCATCGAAGGCGTTCCGCTGGTGACCTGTTACGGCGCAGTGGATGGCGCGGTGGAGTGGCGCAACTTCTGGTCGAATCCGGCGAAGCACGCGGAAGTGTTGGAGCAGCGTATGGCCGGGCAGCCGAAAGGAATTCTCGAGTTCTGGATCGGCTGGTTCGAGCAGTGGGGCGGCGCCGGAGCGAATCAGAAGTCGGC
>JAJFMO010000402.1 GCA_020697475.1 Paenibacillaceae bacterium
TTTCAGGTTGTCCCTGCTCCACAGCTCGCTTACACGCTTTACGATCAAATTGCCAACAAGGAACTGGGGGCGGCGATGAATCAAGTTATCGACAAGAAGGTCGATGTAAACACAGCCTTGCGTCAGGCTGAGGAAAAAGCCAACCAGGCGATAGAAGGCCAGAAGCAGTAGCCGGAACCAGGATGCCTTTGGAAAGCATGAGATTAACGTAGTGATTGAACAATTATGATCTCTTTCGTGTGAAGACGGAAGGCAACCCGGCCACGGAAATTCGGAGAGGGAGATAACGATGGTGTCAGTGGAGCAAGAGAGGAAAATCCAGGTGATCGTCACCGGTTCGACAGGCATGGTAGGGGAAGGGGTGCTGCACATCTGCTTGAACAGCCCGGAGGTGGAGCGGGTCATCGCGCTTAACAGGCGCCCGTGCGGTGTCACCCATCCGAAGTTAACGGAAATACTGCATCCCGACTTTTTCGATCTGACACAGATTGAATCGCAGCTTGGGGATGCGGACGCGTGTTTCTTCTGCCTGGGTGTTACCTCGATTGGTTTGACGGAGCCGGAATATTCCCGGTTAACCTACGATCTCACCATCCATACGGGGGAAGTTATGTTGCGCACCAATCCGGAAATGGTGTTTTGCTACGTTACCGGGAAAGGGACGGACAGTTCGGAGCAAGGGAAATCGATGTGGGCGAGAGTGAAGGGGAAGACGGAAAATCGCTTGTTGCAGATGGGTTTCAAGGGAGTGTACCTGTTTAGGCCGGGATATATTCATCCGATCAAAGGCATGCAGCGTACGCATAAATTTTATTACTCTATTTCCTGGCTTTATCCGGTACTAAGCCGTTTGTTCTCCAAGCATACGAATACCCTCGATGAGATCGGCCGCGCCATGATCAACGCCGCCAAGCAAGGGAATGGCAGGGCGGTGCTGGAGTGCGAGGACATACGCAAGCTGGCGGCAGTTAGAGGCATCTAGCCGTTCTGTTGATGCGAATAAATTTTGCGGTTGCGTAAACCCGCGAACAGGTTAAACAAGCCCAGCAGCACGCAGACGATTCCGAAAATTCGGCGAACATTGGAATCGGTGAAGAAGAACAATTGGCTGATAGCGACGATAAGGAGCATCGCTCCCATGCTGATGTTCATATTCGCCGCGTACAAGCCGCGCAATCTTGGCTCCTTCTGCCGGCGATAACGAATACTGAGTACGGCTGACAATACCAGTGTGGCGACAATCAGCAGAGACAAACCGCTTTGAATCCATTGCATATTGCATAAACCCGCTTTCCCTTTTCCTACCACTGTAACGGCTTTTCGGGCAAAATGCAATTTACTGCCGAATCAACTCGCTCGCCGTCACCCAGACGGTCAATTGCGACGGCGACAGCAGCATCGTTTTCAAATACACAATGTAGTCCTTCTCGTAAATGTTATAGTACACCTTCCGATCGATCAGGTTCTGATACAGCTGCGGGTTGTCGGTAACGGCAGACATCGGCTGGCCGACGACGACCTGCAGATCGCCGCGAATCCGGTCGAGCAGCCCGAGCTCCACCGCCTTGTCGAGAGGCGCAACCCCATTGACGTTGCCGGCCAACCGGACGTCGACTTTGCTGATGACGGACTGACGGTTTTTGAACTTGGTTAACGCCAGGTTGTCCTGGGTCAGACGTTTATTTTCCACGGCCAGCCGGTCGTTGTTCATCTTCAGCAAACTGAAATTGTGTTGAAAAATGCTCATGAACACTGCGCTGCCGATCACCCCTCCGCATAAGAACAGCCCGAACCCGGACAATAATCCCCGGTATCGCTCGAAGGGCGGCACCCTCACTGGCTTCCTCCCCCTTTACAAATCCACAGAATCAGCGATGTCCCCACGTGCGCCCCGAGGAATGCGCTTAGGATAAACAAAATTTGCTTGATCACCGGGGACATATGGCCTTCCATAAAATTACTTTCTATGACGCGCAAAGGATCGATCGTTCCGCCGACGGCGACAACGAGCGCCCATATTTTAATTTTTTCCGCCCAATGCTCCATCTCCACCGCCGGGGCCTGAAGCGTCAGCACCGCCCCGATGCCGCCCAGCAGCGAGCCGCCCAGCACGACCCCGAATGCGACGAGAAAATTCGTAATGAGACCGGCCATGCGCCCATTCCTTCTTTCCCTTTTCACAAAATATCGTTGTTTATATATATGGGACAGCCCCCGCTTCTTATGATAAAATAATAGAAATAAATGTTCGTAGAAGTGGCGGTGAGTTTCATGACGAATTCTTTCGTGCATCTGCATGTTCATAGCGAATATAGTTTGCTCGACGGGGCTGCGCGCATTGAGGATTTGGTGCGGCGCGCTGCGGATCTTGGGATGAAGGCGCTGGCGCTGACCGACCACGGCGTGATGTATGGGGTGGTGCCGTTCTACAAGGCGTGCCGGAACTACGGGATCAAGCCGATTATCGGGTGCGAAATGTACTATACGGCGGGATCGCTCAGTGACAAGGGCAATCGCCAGGATCAGCCGATCTATCATCTTATTCTGCTCGCGCGCAACCAGACAGGTTACGAGAATTTGATGAAGCTGTGCTCGATCGCCCACTTGGAAGGCTTCCATTATAAGCCGCGGATCGACGGGAAGCGTCTGAAGCAATATTCGGAGGGGCTGATCTGCTTAAGTTCGTGCTTAGCCGGCGAGGTGTCGCGCCATTTGCTGCAGGAGAAGACGGAGGAAGCTCGGCAGGCGGCATTGCGTTATCGGGACATTTTCGGCGAATATTTCTATTTGGAATTGCAGGATCATGGGCTTCTGGAGCAAAAAAAGGTCAATCAGGCGATGATCGAGTTGAGTCGCGATACCGGTATCCCGCTGATCGGACCAGCCGGATCGGCTGAAGTTTACGACGGATCAGCCGTATTTGAAGAGCCCGGAGGAGATGCGCGCACTGTTCGCCCACCGGCAGGATGCACTCGACAATACGCTGAAAGTGGCTGAGCTGTGCAATTTGGAGCTGGAATTCGGGCGCTCGATCCTTCCGCAGTTTCGGCCGATTCCCGATGGGCTGACGGCGGGGGAGTATTTGGATGCGCTGTGCCGGGAGGGATTGGAGCGTCGATATGCGGGGACACCGCGGTGGGAGGATGTCGAGGGAAGGCAGGCACTTACGGAGCGGTTGGAATATGAGTTGGGCGTGATCGGGACGATGGGCTATTCCGATTATTTTCTAATTGTATGGGACTTCATCCGGTTCGCGCATGAGCAAGGCATCGCCACCGGCCCGGGGCGGGGCTCGTCGGCGGGCAGCTTGGTGGCGTACGTGCTGGAAATTACCGACGTCGATCCGATTCATTACGGGCTGCTGTTCGAGCGGTTCTTGAACCCCGAGCGGGTGTCGATGCCGGATATCGATATCGACTTCGACGACGAGCGGCGCGACGAAGTCATTCGCTACGTGATGCACAAATACGGCGAGGATCATGTCGCGCAGATCATTACGTTCGGCACGATGGCGGCGCGGGCGGCGGTGCGCGATGTCGGGCGCGTGATGAACGTGCCGTACAACGAAGTCGATCGCGCGGCGAAGATGATCTCCGGCCATCTCACGCTGCCGGAGACGCTCGCCGAGAACAAGGAGCTGGCGGCGCTGGCCGACAAGTTCCCGCGTACCAAGGAGATGCTGCAGATGGCGATGCGCGTGGAAGGGTTCCCCCGCCACGTCTCGACGCATGCAGCCGGAGTCGTTATCTCGCGTGAGCCGTTGACCCGCTACGTTCCGCTGCAGGCGGGCGCGGAAGGCGGGGCGCTGACGCAGTATTCGATGGAGAACCTCGAGTCGATCGGGTTGCTCAAGATGGATTTCCTCGGTCTGCGTACGTTGTCGATTCTGGGGCGGACGCTGCGCTGGATCGAGGAATCGACGGGGGAGCGGGTGGACTTGCGGCGGTTGCCGCTGGATGATCCGCTGACGTATGAGATGTTGTGCCGCGGGGAGACGGCGGGAATTTTTCAGTTCGACGCGGCGTACATGAGGCGGGTGCTGAAAGAACTGCAGCCGTCGCAGTTCGAGGATATGATTTCGCTCAACGCGCTGAATCGACCGGGGCCGATCGAGTTTATTCCGAAGTATATCGCGGCCAAGCACGGGGAGATCGCGGTTGAGTATCCGCATCCGGTGCTGGAGCCGATTTTGCGGGATACGTACGGAATCATCGTGTATCAGGAGCAGATCATGCAGATCGCCGCGCTGATGGCGGGCTTTAGCCTGGGGGAAGCGGATTTGCTGCGGCGCGCGGTGTCTAAGAAGAAGCGCGAGGTGCTGGACGAAGAACGGGCGCACTTTGTCCGGGGCAGCTTGAAGCAGGGATACGGTGAGGCGGATGCGAACAAGGTGTATGACATGATCGTGCGCTTTGCCGATTACGGCTTCCCGCGAGCGCATGCGACAGCCTATGCTTTGGTGGCGTTTCAGACCGCCTATTTGAAGGCCCACTATCCGATGGAGTTCATGGCGGCGATGCTTACGGCATGGATGGGCAGCCAGCGCAAGACAGCGGAGTACGTCGACGAGTGCCGGCACATGAAGATCGCCGTGCTGCCGCCGGACGTGAACGAGAGCGGTGTGGCGTTTACGCCGGTGCGGGCTCGAGAGGAGACGGGAGATGACGTAGCGGGCGCGATCCGTTTCGGCTTGGCTGCGATCAAGAACGTCGGCACCCAGGCGATCGAGGCGATCATGCGCGAGCGGGAGGGCAAGCCGTTCGCGGATTTGGCCGATTTTTGCCGCCGTGTCGACTTGCGGGTGTGCAACAAGCGCGTGATCGAGTCGCTGATTATGGGCGGGGCGATGGATGCATTTCCCGGACACCGGGCACAGCTGCTGGCGGTTTTGGAGCGGCAGATCGAGTCGGCGTTGAAGTGGCGGAAAGAACGGGAAGATCTGCAGCTTCATCTGTTCGGATTTACCGAGGAAGTCAATTGGACGATCGAGTACCCAGAGGTGACGCCATTCACACGCATGCAGCAGTTGACGATGGAGCGCGAACTGCTCGGCATGTTTATTTCCGGCCATCCGCTGGATGAGTACGAGGGGCTGCTGCAGGAGCTAGGAACGGAGCCGTTACATCAGCTCGCGGAAGCGGCGGACAACAGCGAAGTGGTTACAGCGGGGATGGTCGTCTCATTCAAAACGTTTCTGACCAAGAAAGGTCAGACGATGGCGTACGTAGAGCTGGAAGACCGCGTCGACAAGGTTGAGGTCGTGATGTTTCCCGATTGCTGGAAGCAGTACGGCAGCATGGTGGCGAAGGAGCGGCTGCTCCTCGTGCAGGGCCGCATCCAGCAGCAAGACGAAGCCGTGAAGCTGCTCGCCGGGCGGGTCGCGCCCCTCGACGAGCCGGGCGCACGCGAAGCCGTGCTGCACTGGCGCCGCAGCGCGCGGCGCGAGCCAGTGCAGCGCAATACGGCGTCGCCGTCGCAGAACGCTGCGGTGCGCGCGAGCGCGTCGCCGACGGCGTCAAACGCAACAGCGCGACCTGCGGCGACGGCACCGGGGCGGCGCCCGGCCGAATCGTCGCCCCGCGATACGGACGCTGCCACCTCAGCGTCTGCAGCTGCGGCAAAGCCGCGACAACCTCGCGAAGCTGCCGCGCCTGCACCGCAGGCTGAACCACGCCTTGCCGCCGCCTCGGCATCGCGCCAGCGAGTCTTCGTCAAAATCGGCGCCGCCCGCGAGAACGAACAAGCTTTAAGTTCACTGCAGCAGCTGCTAAAGCAACACCCGGGGGCGCTGGACGTCATCCTGTTCTACGAGCGGGATCAGAGAACTTTGCGATTAAGCGACCAATACCGGATCAAGCCGTCACCGCAATTGTTCCAGGACATCGAGACATTGCTCGGCCCCCAGACGGTACGAGTAAAATAATCGAGATCACTCGAAATATTCAAAATTTGCCATCTAAGCGGCTGCCCTGTTTTCCGCTCAATCCTCCCATTTTCCAACAATTCGCGATGTTTCCCAACAAAATTCCATCACCTCGCCTCTTCGCCTCCCCTCCACCACCCCTTTTCCCGTGGCGAAATGTGAGGTTTTATAGCGAATTTGCTTTGTTGCGGGTAAAAGATCACTTGTGATATCATTATTCCATTGTACGGACGAGCGTGTACGGCATGGCTTAAGGGAATCAGGAGGTCTAAGCGCGTATGTGGACGGTTATTTATATCGCCCCTACAACCAGAATCGCCGAACGAATCAAGCAGAGGTTGACGGATGAAGGGTTTCTTGTGCAAGTTCGGCCCATTAATCTGGAAAATTTAGGGTTATGAGGTGTGGCCGTGTTAAAAGATTTGTTTCAGAAAAAAAGAAAATATGCCGTTATTCCTTCCGATAAAGCCAAGCGGGAAGTTCCCGAAGGGTTGATGATCAAGTGCACCGCTTGCGGTGCCATTCAATTCAGCAAGGAATTGGAGAAAAATTTGAAAGTGTGCAGTTCCTGCGGTTTTCACATGAGACTGTTCGCGAGGGAACGTTTACTGTGGACACTCGATGAGGACAGCTTAGTGGAATACGACGCGGACATGGTCTCCGGGGATCCGTTGGAATTTCCAGAGAATACCGCCAGATTGGCCAAGTATGCGGAAAAAACTGGCCTATTGGAAGCTGTAGTGACAGGCGAAGGCTCGATCGGAGGATTCCCGGTCGCGGTGTGCGTGATGAGCTTTGATTTTTACGGAGGTAGCATGGGATCGGTCGTCGGCGAGAAAATAACGCGCGCGATCGAAGAGGCGACGAAGAAACGTCTTCCATTGATTATTTTCTCCGCCTCAGGTGGCGCAAGAATGCAGGAAGGCATCCTCAGCTTGATGCAGATGGCCAAGACGAGCAGCGCCCTGCAAAGATTTTCGGAGCAGGGCAACTTGTTTATATCGGTCATCACACATCCGACCACCGGCGGGGTGAACGCGAGCTTCGCCATGCTCGGGGATCTGATAGTGTCTGAGCCGGGGGCGTTGCTCGGGTTTGCCGGTCCGGACGTCATTGAGCAGACGATCGGCCAGAAGCTGCCCGACAACTTCCAGACGGCGGAGTTCAATCTGCGGCACGGGCAGATCGATATGATCGTCACCCGCAAAGAGATGAGACAGACACTGACGAAGATTTTAGACTTGCATGCAGTGAAGGAGGATGTGTCGAATGCCGGGTGAATTGCCGTTCGAGCGTCCTCTGCAAGAGCTCCGCGCGAAGATTGAAGAGTTGAAGAAGTTTGGCGAAGAGAAGAACATGGACTTCTCCGACGAGATCCGCCGGTTGGAAGAGCGGCACCTGCAGCTGGAAGAAGAGCTGTACGCCAACTTGACCGTCGCTGACCGGATGCAGATTGCCAGGCATCCGCAACGTCCGATGACGCTGGATTACATACAAGCGTTGTTTACCGATTTTATTGAGCTTCACGGAGATCGGGTATTCGGCGAAGATCAGGCGATCGTTGGCGGGATCGCCAAGTTTAACGGGGTTCCGATCACGGTCGTCGGCCATCAGCGCGGCAAGGACACGAAGGAGAATGTGGCGCGCAATTTCGGCATGCCACATCCCGAAGGGTATCGCAAGGCGCTTCGGCTGATGCAGCAAGCGGACAAGTTTGGACGCCCGATCATCACGTTTTTGGATACGAAAGGCGCGTTTCCGGGGGCCAGCTCGGAAGAGCGCGGCATCGGCGCGTCGATCGCCCTGAATATGATGGCGATGGCCGGCTTTCGTGTCCCGATCATCTGCGTCGTTATCGGCGAAGGGGAGAGCGGCGGCGCGATCGGTATCGGGGTCGGCAATCGGGTGCTGATGCTCGAGCACGCGGTGTATTCGGTCATTTCGCCCGAAGGCGCGGCGGCGATTCTGTTCAAGGATTCATCGAAGGCGATGGAAGCTGCGCAAGCGTTGAAGATTACGTCTCATGACCTGTTGCGTATGGAAGTCATTGAGGAGATTATTCCCGAACCGCGAGGCGGGGCGCATCGCAACCCTGAGCGGCAGATCGAATATGTGCGCGACACGTTGTGGAAGCATCTTCAGGAGCTGCTGCCCATGACGGCAGAGGAACTGCGCGAAGATCGGTATCGCAAGTTCCGCAAAATCGGCGAATTCGGCTTCTACCGGGAATTATCGGAGGAGCCATCGGGCAAGCAGTCCGAAGAGCATTCAGACGAGCAATCGGACGAACAATCGGATTAACAAGCCTTAACCCACGCAAGCTGTAACGCTACATTTTAGGAGGAAGTACACATTTTGAGAAAAACAAAAATTGTTTGCACGATCGGCCCCGCCAGCGAGTCGCTGGACATGTTCAAGAAGCTGATTTCCGCCGGGATGAACGTCGCCCGGTTGAATTTTTCCCATGGAGATCATGAGGAACAAGGGAATCGCATTCGCAACCTGCGCCAGGCGTGCAAGGAACTGAACAAGACGGTGGCTGTATTGCTGGACACCAAAGGGCCGGAAATTCGCACTGGCGTGCTGCGCGAGCCTTTCATTGATTTGGAGCAAGACAAGCATATCGTGCTGACGACCGAGGAAATCAGCGGCGACGCCGAGCGCATTTCGATCTCTTATACGGGATTGCCCAGCGATGTGAAGCCCGGTTCGACGATTTTGCTTGACGACGGGCTGATCGAGCTTAATGTACTGGAGATTCGCGGCAACGACATCGAATGCCGGATTGTAAACGGCGGCCGGCTCAAGAGCAAGAAAGGCGTCAACGTGCCCGGCGTGAAAATTTCGCTTCCCGGCATTACGGCAAAGGATCGCAGCGACATCGTATTCGGGATCGAGATGGGAATCGACTTCATCGCCGCTTCCTTCGTGCGCAAAGCGAGCGATGTGATCGAGATCCGCGATATTCTGGAGAAGCATAACGCCAAACATATTCAGATTATTTCGAAAATTGAGAACCGCGAAGGCGTCGACAACCTGGACGAAATCCTTGAGGTGTCCGACGGTTTGATGGTTGCGCGCGGCGATTTGGGCGTGGAGATTCCCGCTGAAGAAGTTCCGATTGTGCAGAAAATGATGATCCGCAAGTGCAACACAGCCAGCAAGCCGGTCATTACTGCGACACAGATGCTTGATTCGATGGAGCGCAATCCGCGTCCGACACGGGCGGAGGCGAGCGACGTGGCCAACGCGATCTTCGACGGCACGGATGCGATCATGCTGTCGGGTGAGACGGCGGCCGGCAAGTACCCGGTTGAGGCGGTGTCGACGATGTCTCGCATTGCCGAGCGGGCGGAAGCGGCGCTGAACCATCGCGAGCTGTTCACGAAGCAGTCGCTGGAGCAGCAGACGACGATTACCGAAGCGATCAGCCAGGCGGTGGCCATCTCCGCGCTCGACCTTGATGCGAAGGCGATCATTACGGCGACGGAGAGCGGCTATACGGCGCGCATGGTGTCGAAGTATCGGCCGAAGTCGCCGATCATCGCGATGTCACCGAACGATCACGTCATGCGCCGGCTTTGCCTCGTCTGGGGCGTCATCCCGGTGGAAGGCGTGGCCGCCAAGACGACCGACGAGTTGTTCGAGATGGCGGTCAGCGCAGGTCGAGCGTCCGGGCTCGTGAAGCTGGGCGATCTGATCGTCATTACCGCAGGGGTGCCGGTCGGCCGTTCCGGTACGACGAACCTCGTCAAGGTGCACCAAGTCGGCGAGATGATCGCCAAGGGCCAGGGCATCGGTACGCAAAGCGCTACCGGCAAGGTTGTTATCGCCCATAACGCGCAAGAGGCGATTGAGAAGATGAGCTTCGGGGACATTCTGGTCGCCGAATCGACGAATAAGGACTTTATCCCGGCGTTCGAGAAAGCATCGGCTGTCATCACTTCTCACGGCGGCATTACTTCCCATGCAGCGGTCGTTGGCTTAAGTCTGGGGATTCCGGTGATCGTCGGGGTCGATGATGTGACCACCGTGTTGCGCGACGGGATGGAAATTTCGATTTACCCTGAGGTAGGCGTGATTTATTCCGGCCAAGGGAAAGTGCTGTAAGTGGCTGATTCCAGAGGACAATGGCATCGTCATATTCAGCGGGTTCGGTACGCCGAATGCGATCAGATGGGCGTCGTCTATCACGGCAACTACATGGACTGGTTCGAGATTGGCCGCACCGAGCTCATCCGCAGCCATGGGCTGCCGTACAGTGATATCGAGGCGCGAGGCTTGTTGCTTCCGCTGATTGATCTGCAGGCGAAGTTTGCGAAACCGGCGCGTTACGACGATGTCGTGGCAATCTATACGAGGCTCGCCGAGTTTACGCATGTGCAGGTGAGCTTTGAGAGCGAAATACGGCGAGTCGAGGCATCTTGCCTCGGCTCGTCTTCGTCCGCTTCCGTTGGAGTCGTCGAGCCCGACGGCGAGCTGCTTGTCAGCGGCGCCACCCGGCACGTCTGGGTCGACCGCAGCTTCAAGCCGGTTCGCCTCGACAAGCTGGCACCCGACGTTTATGCCGTGCTGACCGAGGCTGCCGGTGTTTCTTAGCTAA
>JAJFMO010000403.1 GCA_020697475.1 Paenibacillaceae bacterium
GATAATTTCATAGGTTCGGGTCTCACGCAAAGTACATTCATATTCATTCTCGTTCAGTTCCTTCAGCAATGACACAAACGCTTGAACGGCGAATGCGTAATGCTGCGTGGAGATGGAACATAGCTTCTTGGCGGGCTTCTTGTTTACATACCTTTGCTCCAGAAGCTCGGATTGCTCAACCACTTGCCGGGCATAGGACAGAAACTCAACGCCTTCATTCGTCAAGGCGATCCCTCGAGCCGATCGAAGAAAAATCTCGATTCCGAATTCCTGCTCGATGTCTTTCACCGCACTGGAGAGGCTCGGCTGGGAAATGAACAGTTGCTTGGCCGCTTCGCTAATGGAGCCGCAGCTTACGATCGCCAATATGTATTTTAATTGTTGAAGCGTCATCGCACTCAGCCCTTAATGGATATGTCGTCGATGTTATCGTAACGTTGTGCCCGCCGATGGTCAAGGAAACGGCAAACCGGGGAGATCGAGATCTCCCCGGTTCGGTGCGCGGTACCTGCCGCTGTAGCGATTGTCATTCGTGGCAAACAGGTGCGGAATACAGGGTGACGGTTATTCTAACGGTTGGAAATGAGGCCTATTTGCCCTCAACGGCCCTCTTTCCAGTTGTAACGGTTGCCAGATGGGCTTAACCACCCATTTCGAATCCAAAATCGTCGAAAATGGAAAAATAACACTCGATGGCAACCGTTACAATTTTCAAAAGCTGATTTTTCATGAATTAGCCTCTCTCACAACCGTTACCGTTCGAAGGAAACATAGGAATGCGCAGAATTGCACGAAAGTTCGCCAATCCATCGTGCCAAACGCAGCAAATTCACATCGCCAACAATGTCGCTGACAATCGTTAGGTCAGAAGGTGACCGAAACTTCCACCAAGTCTTGAATGCTCCCGTCTCGCGGGCTGCGGGTGTACACCATTACAACACCGTTCGGCGTGGTCGGAGCTTGATCGAATTGCAGCTGCGCGTTGAACATCCCGAAAGCCGGCGCGCCTTGCGACGCCATCACGGATCGCTCTTTCGTCACTATTTTTCCCGCTGCATCATGGATTTGGTAGTTGACTACCGCCTCGAACGCACGAGCGCTGCCGCTCAGTTGCTGACCGGATGCGATCTTCGTGCCGGGATACGGCTGATACACGATGATATTCGTCGAAGACGGAAGCGGGATGACCAGGCGAAAGCCGGGATAGATGACGTCGGGAGACAATCCCGGGCGGCCTTGGTTGGCGCGGACGATCTCACCCATCGGAACGCCCAATCGGCGCGAGATGCCGTAAAGCGTGTCGCCCGGCGCCACCTCGTAGACAAACGAGGCGACGTACACTAACTGGGCGACGCGGAGAATGTCGGGCTGTTGCATCTGGTTGAGCGCGGCCAACAGGTCGACGCTGACGGAGAATCGCTCCGCAATCCGGTACAGCGTATCGCCCGGCTGAACCTGATAGATGACGGAGCTTTGCTCCGCCATGCCCGGCAGACGAACAAGGATAACTTGCCCGGGGTAAATTTGGTTGGGATCAGCCACAGGCGGGTATAACGAATTCGCCTGAATCGTCGCCGGCAAATTCGCCCCCAATTGATTTGTAATCGAGTACAAGGTGTCACCCGGGCGGACGGTATACAGCAGGTGGGTGCCTGAAGAAATCGGCATAGATGTGCCACTCCTCTTGTTCATAGGTATACACCCATCGTATGCCGATTCCCTACCTGCTGTTCTTTCGTTGAATTCATCCTCCCGCCAACGGTTTCCAAAAAAGTACTTGATTTTCCTCCAGTCCGAAGTATTATGAAAGCATTACCATAAAAATTTCCTAAAAATAACAGGAGGGATTCGCTTGGTAAAGAAGATCATGTTTTTGGCAATATCCGTTTTGCTAGCGTTTACAATCGGTTGTGGGAACAGAAATAGCGGTGGGAACGGCGCGACTGCCGCGAACTCTTCCGTCTTGAAGCACGATCCGGTTGAGTTAGTATTCTATTATCCGTTCCCGCAGGATTGGGATGAGGCGAAATTTATGGCTACATTCGGGGAGCCGATTCATAAGAAATTCAATTACATCACGGTAAAATATTTAAGCGGGGTCAAGGGAAGCACCATTCCCGAGCTGGTGACCGCCGGGCAAACGATCGACGTCATCGCCGCATCGATCGGAGCCACCGCAGCCAACCTGCTTGATCCCGGTTTCCAAACCGACATTACCCCGCTGATTAAGAAGCACAATATCGATTTGTCAAAGATGGATTCTTCCATGATCGATTTGGCCAAACAGTATGCCAACGGAGGTATTTACGGTTTGCCTGTTTACGTTCCCCCGACAACGGTTTACTACAACAAGGACATCTTTGACAAGTTCGGCGTTAGTTATCCGAAGGATGGAAACACATGGGACGATATGTACGAGCTTGACAAGAAGCTGACCCGTTCTGACGGCGGAATTCAGTATTATGGATTCGGTTCGTCTTACGGTCATACCTATTTATTGAACCAACGCTCAATCCCGCTTATCGATCCGAAGACGCTAAAATCGACCCTCTATACGGACGATCGCTGGAAAGACTATTTCAGAAACTTCGTTCGCATGTATAAACTGCCTGGCTACGAAATCCTGAAGTCGAATCAGTTGTCGGAGCCGAACGAGCGCAATGAATTTTTCAAAGACCGCATCTTCGCAACATTCACGGCGCTTACAGCCTTGGAGCCGGAACAAAACCTGCAAGGGCTAAATTTTGATTTTGCTTCATACCCGGTATTCGCGGATAAACCGGATGTCGGCCCGCAAGCGTACCCGGCTTTCTTCTACCCTACAGCCACCTCCAAATATAAGGACGATGCGCTGGATGCCATTGCTTATTTAACTAGCGACGAATTCCAAATGGTGAACTCCAAGTCGGCCGCTTTCGTGCCGGCATCACCGAACCTGGAAGTACTCAAAGCGTTCGGACAGGATAACCCGACCTACAAAGGGAAGCATGTCACTGCGCTGAAGCCGAAAAAATATGCGCCGGCCGGGGCAGTTACCCGATACGACAAAACCGGGGCGGACAATACGACAATAAAAAATTTAATTCTGAAAAATCAGGATCTTAACGAAGCGTTACGGGCCGGTGCGGAGAAAATCGACAAAGCGATTGAAGCCGCTGAAGCCAAATAAAGGGGGAGCCTAAGGCTCCCCCCTTTACCAAGTCACAAACCCTTTCGAGCCCGGGGATGGGTCGTTGATGATTTCCGTCACCGGCACGGTGTACGCGACCAGGATCTGGACGACGAGAATGCCGACCCACACGCCCCAGCGCTCGAGGATGCGCGGCGTCTGTTCCGCCGTCTCCATCACTTCGCCGATCGGATATTCGGTGTATCCCTTCGGTGCGCGGCAGCTTTCGCCACCAGCCGAACAAACAAACAAAATGTGGGCTAACACGAGGCTCGAATCTTTGCGGTGAAAGCTTGGTGCAGCATTTTTCAACTCGTTCATATTTACTCTCCTTCCCTATGCGCTTGTTCACTATTTCACAATCACTTTCGTCGCCATATACGCATGACCCACTCCGCAGTATTCGTTGCACAGAATCAAGTATTCGTCCGGCTTGTGGAACTTGTGCTCAATCTGATTGATCTGCCCCGGCACAACCATCATGTTGACGTTCGTCCCCGGGATCTGGAAGCCGTGAAACGACGTCCTTGTTTGTGTCAACAACGCCAACAATTCTGATCTGATTAACTCCGGCTTCACAGGTTACACTAACCGATGGAGAATAAAGGATGAAGCCGCCCTTGGGCGGCACCTGAGGAGGTTGCCGATGAGCGTCGCTTTTGCAAAGCATTCTAGCCATGCCACTAGCTCCACACTTGCGCGAAATGTATGGTCGGGCTTGCTGTTTGGCATGGGACTCGTAGCTTTTATCGACGAAACTGTGTTTCACCAGCTGTTGCATTGGCATCACTTCTATGACAAGGCGACGACCGCCGCGGGACTCATCTCGGACGGCTTGTTTCATGCATTCAGTTGGTTTGCCACAGTAGGGGGTTTGTTTCTTATCGCCGATCTCCGGCGACGCCGGACTTGGCAACTTCGAAGGTGGACGGGGAACGTACTACTGGGTGCCGGAGCCTTTCAATTGTACGACGGAACCATCCAGCATAAAGTCATGCACCTTCATCAAATTCGATATGTGGACAATGTGCTGATCTATGATATGATTTGGAACTTTACAGCGATGGCGTTCATGATCGCCGGGATCGTACTGATTTTGCGCGGGCGGGACGGGCGGAAATCATGAGCATCCCCCAGTTTATCTTTGTGCTATCACTCCTCTTGGCGGCGGGATTGTACCTCTTT
>JAJFMO010000404.1 GCA_020697475.1 Paenibacillaceae bacterium
GAACGGAATTTATTAACATTTATTCCGAAGCGCTGAAAGAGGCGAATGCAGGGAATCAGGCTGCCGCTTCGCAGATCGCCACCGAGCAGTCGCAAGCGACTCAGGAGGAGTTGTTCGGACTCATTGACGATCTTGTTCAATTGTACAAATATCAAATCCAGGAGGGGGTAGCGGAAACTTCGAGATCGATCCGCAAGTCGTTGGCGGTTCTTGGCGTGCTTACCCTGATCCTCACTTTATCGGGACTCTATTTAACGATTCGCATGACCCGGCGCATTTCCCGAGGTTTTCGCAAGGTTCATACGGTCATGGACGGCTTCTCCCAGGGGAATTACGATCCGGCCTTGAGGCTGGAGGTCAATTCCAAAGATGAAATCGCTCAGCTTTCCGCTTCCTTCAATCGGATGGCCGACGCCATTACAACGCAATCGGAGCGGGAATCGGAATGGACCCGTGCCAGCGAAGAACGCGCCTGGATTAATGGCCGTCTCGCCTCGTTGCTGAGCGGCCTGCAAGATGTGTTCGACCTGCGGGCGGCAGCACGTTATTCGCTCAGCGTCTTGGCGTCGTCGACGAATGCGTCTTACGGTGTGATTTACATTTGCTCACAGGAAGCCGAGACGTCTCAGCAGTTGTTCCGGGCGGCCGACTATGCGGCGGGCGAAGCCGGGCTTCGCTCCGGCAAAGCGACGATTGCCCTCGGGGAAGGGTTGCTTGGACAATGCGCGGCGGAAAGAAAGCCAATCGTGCTGGACCAGGCGCCGCCGGATTATATCCGCATCGAGTCGGGACTGGGCGAAACTTCTCCTCAATATGTTCGAATCATTCCGCTCGTGGCCGATGAAATGGTGGAAGGCGTACTGGAGTTGGCCGGACTTCAACCAATCAGCGAAATTCAAGAGCAGTATCTCATGGAATCCGCCAGCCTGCTCGCCTCCCGAATCAATCGGATTCGCAATGTGACGCGGATTGAACAGTTGCTGCTGGAGTCGCAAGCGGCGGCGGAAGAGCTTCGCAGCCAGCAGGAAGAGCTGTCTCGCATGAACGCCGAGCTGGAGGAGCAAACCGCTTCGCTTGAGGAGTCGGAGCTGCAATTGCAGCAACAGCAAGCCGACCTGGAGCATATCAATCAGGAACTTCATGACAAGACCCGCTCCCTGGAGCAACAGAATCAGCTCTATCAACTGCAGAACGAGATGCTAGCCCATGCGAAGAACGAGCTGGAGCAGTCGACGCGTGAATTGTCCGAGGCGATTAGTTATAAATCGACGTTTCTGGCCAACATGTCGCATGAATTGAGAACCCCGCTGAACAGCATGCTGATTCTGGCCAAGCATCTCGCCGACAACCGGGACAACAACTTGACCGATAAACAGGTGGAGTACGCTTCGATTGTATATTCCTCCGGTCGCGATCTGCTTGCCCTCATCAACGGCATTCTCGACTTGGCCAAGATCGAATCTCGCAAAGTGGAGGTTCACCGCGACCCCATAGAGCTTGCAGACATTCTTGATTTCGTGGGCCGCAATTTCCACCCGATCGCCCAGCAGAAGAACATCGAGTTTGTTATTGAGACGGCGGACGATTTCCCGAAGGTGTTCTATTCCGATCAACAGAAGCTGTGGCAAATAGTGCAAAATTTAATTTCCAATGCGTTCAAATTTACCGAACGCGGGACAGTGACGTTCGCCTTGGAGCAAACGCCTTGGGATCGAGATCATCCCGGCGTAGATGAAGGAAGGCGGGCGATGCTGTCATTCGTCGTCAGCGATACCGGCATCGGGATTGAGGAAGACAAGCGCGAAGCGATCTTCGACGCTTTCGTCCAGGCTGACGGCTCGACGAATCGCAAATACGGCGGCACCGGCCTCGGTCTGTCGATCAGCAGGGAGTATGCCCGGTTGTTGGGCGGAGAAGTGACGTTGATCAGCGAAGTTGGCGAAGGCAGCACGTTCACTTTGAGATTGCCCGTGGAGTTGTCGGCTGACAGGGAGGCGGAGGGTGAGGGCGGCTCCATTGCGGAGCTGCAGTTGGCGGCGTCCCGTGAAGCCTATGAAACCGAAGCAACCCGCGAAACCTACGAAGCTAACGACGCACGTCAGGTCCGTGATACCCGTGGAACTGACGAAACTCACGAGGTTCGCGGTACACAACAAACTACTGCTTATCCTTTTGCTAAGCATATCGCTATCACCCAGAGCCTTTCACAGCAGCTGCCGGGTTCCGGCTTCACCCGCAAAAACGGGCTGGAAGGCAAAACCGTCCTCCTCGCCGACGACGATTTCCGCAACGTCTTCGCCTTGTCAGGAGTACTGGAATCTTACGGCTTGAACATCATCTATGCCGAGAACGGGCGCGAGGCGATCGAGATGCTGAACCGTCACCGCAACGTGGACGGGGTGCTGATGGATATCATGATGCCGGAGATGGATGGGTACGAATCGATCCGGCGCATTCGCAAGATGGACAAGTTCCGCCATCTGCCGATCCTTGCGGTGACGGCCAAGGCGATGAAGGACGACCGCGAGAAGTGCCTGCAGGCAGGGGCGTCCGACTATATTTCCAAACCGATCGATGTGGATAAACTGATGTCGCTGCTCAAGATATGGCTGTTCCCGTAATTTTGCAAGTAGAAGGAGGTTCTTATGCCTGAACATTCCGGATCTCTTGAAGAAGAAGACGGTCTTTTCTCCGCTCAAGAGGTCAGCAGGCTGCTGAAAGAAGTGTACCGCCAAACCGGCTACGATTTCGCCGAATACGCCTTTCCGACTGTGAATCGCAGGCTGCGCCGCAGGATGCTGGTCGAACGCGCGGCTTCATTGGACGAGATTACCCAAAAAGTGCGCATGTCTCTAAGATACGCCTATACGTTGGTCGAGGACTTCTCCATTCTCGTTACGGAGATGTTCCGCGACCCTTCCTTGTTTCTATGCCTGAAGCAACGGATATTGCCTGAATTGCGCCGTGAGTCGTTCCTGCGAATATGGATGGCCGGATGCGCTACCGGGGAAGAGGCGTACTCCATAGCGATCCTGTTGCAGGAGGAAGGCATGTATCCGCGCTGCCGAATTTATGCCACCGATATGAACGAGAAAGCGATCGTGCAAGCACAGACGGGCGAGATCAATAACCGCAAGCTGTCCTCATTCGAGGACAACTATGTTCAGTCCGGCGGCGCGAGGCAACTTGCGGACTACTTGGAAATCCGCGACGGCGGAACGTTTCTACGCAACCGGCTGCTCAGCCGCATTTTGTTTTCCCGCCACAATCTGGCGATCGATCGGCTGTTCAACGAGTTTCATCTCATTTTTTGCCGCAACGTCTTGATCTATTTCAACAAAACCTTGCAAAACCAAGTGCACCATCTGCTGTATCAAAGCTTGGAGATCGGCGGATACTTGGTGCTTGGCGACAAGGAGAGCATTCGCTTTACACCGTACGCAGAGCATTACGAAACCGTCGATCCCCAGCAAAAAATCTACCGTCGGATTTCATGAGCAGCCGATCATCACGAATATATTCAACGCGAAAATTGTACCCTGGGGAGGAATCCTTGCATGCACTTGGAGTCGGATCTGATTCGCATTTTACTTGTTGACGATCGTTCGGAAAACTTGGTCGCCCTGGAAGCTCTGCTGGACAGCCCGTCGATCCGCCTTGTGAAATGCCTTAATGGCGAAGAGGCGATCAAGCAGGCGATGAAGGAGGAGTTCGCTTTAATCTTGCTGGATGTACAGATGCCGGGCCTCGATGGGTATGAGACGGCGAGAATGATCAAACTGAGGGAGAAGAACAAGTATACGCCGATAATTTTCATCACCGCCATCAATAAAGAGCGGGAGCACGTAGCCGAAGGCTACAAACTGGGGGCGATCGATTATGTATTCAAGCCGTTTGAACCGGATGTGTTGAAGTTGAAGGTGGAGCAATTCATCCATCTGTACAACGTCGGCAAGAAAATTTCGACGCAGGCGGGGCTGTTGCGGGAGAAGACGCATGAGCTGGAGGCAGCCAATCTGGAGTTGTCGGGGCTTGCGTCCCAGTTGAAGAAGGCGGAGGAATTGGCCCGTGCAGTCGGCCAGACGTCTACGGATACGATCCTTATTCTCGACGAGGCAACCCGCATTATCAACGCCAACCCTGCGGCTCAGCCGATGTTCGGATATGAGGATGAGGAGCTTTTGAGTCAAAATGTTTCCCTGCTGTTCCCTGGGGGTTTTTCTTACGACCCGATGGCGGCGACGGAAGCTGCCGCTTCCGCCGCTGTAGAGGGTTTGAAAGGCACGAGGTCTGACGCACGGCCTCAGGTTATACACGGCGCCCGCTGGGAGGT
>JAJFMO010000405.1 GCA_020697475.1 Paenibacillaceae bacterium
TCTCCTCCCATGGCTGCAAGGCGGACGGCCGGACAATTGGCGCGACGCTGTCTTCAATCAATGCAACGGGGTGGAGATCTACTATACGCAGCGCTTCGTGCGCACCGACCGATACAAGTTCGTCTACAACCCGACCGACGTCGATGAGTTGTACGATCTGGCGAACGATCCGTATGAGATGATCAACTTGGCCGACCGGCCGGAGATGCTGCCGATCAAAGAAGAGATGTATGCGCGAATATGGCGGGAAGCCGCCGACGTCAACGATATTATTTTCAATCCGTATATTACCGTGGCAACGGCCGATTTCGGCCCGGCCAGCGGCCTGGGCAAATAAGCCCGGGTCGGGGGTTTCCCCCGTCCTTGACCCCGAACCCGCTAGAAAAGCAAGAATCTCCCTAAATAAAGCACACTTATCCGATGAAGTTTGAAAACGCTTTGATTATCATATAAAGATATTGTAATCGTTTCCTTATACATCAAATCATAACAAGGGGTGCTGTCGGATGAAGAAAGCGATTCAACTGTTGGGGGCGACATTGGTTGCCGGTTTGCTGTTTGCAGGCTGCGGTGATGAAAGCGGAAACAGCGGGAGCGCGGATCCGGTCAAGAAAGATGAACCTGTCGCCGTTCAGGAGAACAAAGATCCGGTCACGGTTCTCTTTTACGAAAATCAGGTGTTTGACGACGACGAATTTGAAATGCTGGTGACAGAACCGACGAAGAAGAAGTATCCGTATATATCATTCGATATACGCACGGGGGACTTGAATAAACTGATCGCCGCCGGCGAAGTGCCGGATATCATACAGGCACATAACGGGATTCTCTCCACTTATACAAGTGTGGGGGCGGCGATGGACCTCAACCCGATGCTCAAGCAATACAATCTGGACACTGGGATTTACGAGCCGGCCATTATGCAATCGCTGAAAGACGATAAGGGCGCTTTGCTTGCTCTGCCCTATGCAGTCAATTTCACCGCACTTTATTATAATAAAGACATCTTCGATAAATTTGGGGTGCCGTATCCGAAAGACGGCATGACGTGGGATCAGACGATTGAGATTGCCAAGAAGGTCACCCGCGACGATGGCGGCGTACACTACCGCGGCCTCGATCCCGAGCAGATGAACCGGCTCACCCGGCCGCTCGCGCTCGATTATTTCGATATGAAAACGATGAAGTCAACGATGAACGACCCGCGTTGGCGGACGATCTTCGAAACGGTGAAGAAAGTGTATACTCTTCCGGGCAACATGCCGGAGAAGCTGGCCGGAAATACCGGGCTCAATCCGTTCACGAAGGACAAGAATGTGGCGATGTTCGCGACAACGAACCAGATCCACCGAATGGTGGACGCAGCGGAAACAGGCCTCAATTGGGATTTGGTGCAGTATCCGAGCTTGCCGGAGGCGCCGGGCGTAAGCACCGACGTCGATGCGCATATTCTGCTCATCCCGCAGACAGCCAAACATAAAGACGCTGCGATGAAAGTGATCCAGGTGCGGATGTCCGACGAGGTTCAGAAGCTGCTGGTAAGCAAAACCGCGCGCGTTTCGCCGATGAAAGATCCGATTTATAAGAAGGAATTTGCTTCCGATTTGCCAGGGACTAAAGGGAAGAATATCGAGGGAGCGTTCAAAGGCAAGATTGTAGCCGCTCCGATCCGCACGCTGTACCTGAAGGAGTCACAAGCGATTGCGAACGACATTTTTGTCAAATACGTCAATGGCGAAATCGACTTGAACACCGCCCTTCGTCAGTCGGACGAAGAAATCAACAAATACGTCGCCTCGCAAACGAAATAAAGTGATTCGCCAGACTTATAGAGGATACTTTTTTCGTCAACAGCGATTGACAAGAAAGTATCCTCATTTTATAGTTCGAATGAGGGTTTGTCTGCGACGAATGGGGAAGGGGGAGCCGTATGCTGAGGAGCATCGCCGGGTGGAAGGACAAAGTTGCGCCGCGCAGCTATTTCCTGAAGCTGTTCAGTTTGATCAGCCTGGTTGTGGCGCTCATCGTCGTCATCCTGGCCTACGCGCTATTCGGCAAGTTCAGCCAATATTCCGAGAAAGCGCTTCGATCGAATCAGGCCGCCATCCTGTCGCAAATCAGCTACAACATCCGCCACACCAGCGAGTACGTCAACCAATTGCTGCCTGGCATGTACAACAACTGGCAGGAAGTAATCCAACTGTTGTACCATGCGGAAGACGACGTGCCGCTCACCTATGAAAATATTATCCGTCTCGACCAGACGGTAACGAGTGATCCTTTCATTGATTCTGTATATATTTACAACGGCACGTTGAAGCAATTTTATGTTTTTGGAACTGAACGATTCGTCCGCAACCAGGCCGATTTCGGCGACAAGGAAGCATCGGAGTGGGTGACCCATCCGGGTTTGATGCAGCCGAATAAGCCGGTGTATCGGCAAATTGTGTCGGCAACCGGAAATCAGACGCGCGCCGTGTTTACCTATGTTCTGTACGATTCGATCGATTACAGGGACACGATTCCGCGAATGATCGTCGTCAATGTCAAAGCGGACTGGATGATGAGCAATATCAACAATATGAGCCGGAACCAGTTCGGGCCGGACAGCCTTGTCTATATCAGGGATTCCGCCGGTCATATTGTTACCGCTAACCCTGGCCGCAACACTCCGGGCCAGGAGCTGCTGAGCGAATCTTGCCTTGCTTTCATAACCGGGACCGCAGCCGTTGGCGTATCCCACTGCCGAATCGGGCAAACCGACTACTTGGCCGCCTACCAATCGATCCCGGAATTGAACTGGCGGCTGTTGGCGCTTTCCACGAACCATTTTATCAATACGAAAATATACGAAATGCGAACGGCGACGATTGCGTTCTCCTGTCTGCTGATGGTCGTCGGCTTACTGTTGACATTGCTTGCGGCCAGGCTGCTGCACGGCCCGATCCGCCGTCTGGAGACGAACGTCTCGGCATTGTTCGAAGGCGGCCGGAGCGGATTTGCAAGCGAGTTCAACTATGTCAACCAGGCTCTCACACAAATCAAAGAAGACCTCACGCAATTGCAAAGCTTCAAAGCGCGTCATCTGCTGACATTGAAGCATGATTTGCTGAAGAAGCTGCTGGAGCAACCGGTGAAAGAGGAACAGCAGTTGGAGCCGATTCTTCGGCAGCTGAACATCGCGTTGCCGGTCGAGGGGCGGTATGTGGTTGTACTGATCCTGATCGATCGCTTGGCAGAGTCCAAGACGGCTGCCGGTCAAGAGTGGGAGCGGAAGAGGCAAGAGTTGGCGGGCATGTTGAAGAACGCGTTCGCTGATCCGAACATGAACGAAGTGATCGAGCTGGAAGATCAATGGGTGGTTTTACTGGAGACGACCCCCGGGACGACCCCGACGACGACAGGCAACACCCAGGCGGTGTTGACCGACGAATTACGGGTGCTTGGGAGACAGGCGAAGGAAAGGCTTGGCTTGTCCGTGTCGATGTTCGTGAGCCCCAAGGGCAACGGTCTTCCGTCGATTCGCACCTTGTACAAGGATGCCGAATATTTGTCGCAATACCGATTGCATTATGGCCAAGGCTGTATCCTGACCGACGAGGACGTTCAAGGGAAGATCGAAGATCATATGCCGTTCCCGACGGTGGTCGCCAAACAGCTGAGAAACTGTCTTGTTCATGGGGAGGAGGCCGAAGCCAACCGGCTGCTCGCCGACTTGCTCCGCTATTTCTCGGCGTATTCGATCCAGAACGTCAAGTTCGGGATGATTTATTTGCTGCACCAAATTTACGAGACGATCGGCATGATGGACGCGAATTCGTCGGTTACGTTCGACCTGGATTTGATCGACATCAACGACCGACTGAACGGGTGCGAGACGTTGCAAGAGGCGGAACAGCTGTTCCGGCAACTGTTCGATTCCGTAGCGGCGAAGCTGCACGGTCGCAAGGAGGACAAATCGTCGCAATGGGCGGATCAGATGCGGGTGTACATAGACGAGCATCTGACCGATTTCAACTTGTCCCCGAGCCAAATCGCGACACTGCTGCGCATGTCGACCGACTACGTCCGCAAACTGTTCAAGAAGGAGATGGGCATCTCCATGGCCGCCTACATCAATCAAGAGCGGGTCAAATTGTTGGCCAAACAGTTGACCGAAAGCGACGAGACGATCGACTCGCTGCTTGGCGCGATGGGCTGGGACAACAAAAACTATTTCTACAAGTTGTTCAAAGATCATTACGGCGTGACTCCGACCGAGTACCGGTTGGCCAAGGGCGATTCCCGCAAGCTGATCCGCTGATTAACCC
>JAJFMO010000406.1 GCA_020697475.1 Paenibacillaceae bacterium
CAAGGGATTTATATTTGTTGGCTTAGAGTTTTTAGTGAATGTTCAAGCTAATTTTAATACTGTGATCATTTCAAGTTTTCACGGAGAAATTGAACAGGCTGTTGATCAAACAAACTTTCAATGGCTCATGTTTTACCCATGTTTGTATTTTTTTGCGATGTGGGATGCGTATAAAAACGCAGAGGGCCGGGTCCCTTCCTATTCATTCTTTCCGTTTGTTTTTGCAGCATTCTTTGTGACAGCGGGGGTGATCTATTCCCCAACTTTGAAAATAATGGGTGTATTATGGGGACCAGTCTGGTTGCCGATCGGATTCATTTTGCCAGGAGTTTCAGTCGGAATGTTTTTCCGTTTTGTATTGATCAGGATGTCAGGCAAATTTCCTAAGCCTTGATTCGTGGAAAAGTCTGAAAATGCCGCGTGCACTTGCCAAAATTATCATGTAGAATAGAGGCTACTATAAGAGGAAATTGAGGTCATAGCATGGACAGTTTTCTTTCTCATTCTACCGGGATCAATTTGTCTATCGTTACCATCAACTCGCAAAAAGTAATATTGGCTGCAAACGAAAGTTTCAAGAATCAATACAAGGCGCGAGAAGGGGACGTTCTCCCCGATTCCAAACTATCCGAAACGGCCGAAGTTGCATTCATGCATAGGGAAGCGATTTCCGGTCTCGTTATTCCTGAAACAGGGATCGGGGAACTGGCCTACTACCTGATTTGTTCGGAATTTTCGAACGACCAGGGCAGCGAACTTCGCCAAACGGTAATTCTTTTTAACATCACAAAGCTTTACCGGCACTGGGAAACCAAGCTCGAGGAGGGCACACTGGAAACGATCGGCGAAATGGCGGCCGGTGTGGCGGATATCATCTTGAACCCGCTCGCCGTCATCAACGGCACTTTGCAAATGATTGAGCAGAAGATGAACGAACTGATCCTACTCTGCCCTGTGACGGCTCATTCCATAATGAACAGTTTGTCCCTGGCTAAACACGAGGCGGATCGCATCAACAACCATATCCAGCGCTTCTTGCAGTTGGGCAAGCCGATTGAAATGTTGCTGACGCCGGAACTCCTCTCATCCGTTCTGAGGCAAATCATGCCGGAAATCCAACAAGAGACTTTGCAGAGAAGTTTTTATTTCGATTGTGAACTGCCCAACAGGGATGTCGAAGTTTTGATTCATTTGCCATATTTGAAGGAGGTATTCCAGGAAATTATTCGCAATTCATTTGAAGCCATGACGGAAGGGGGAAAATTAAAAATTTCTGTAGAAATCAAGAATGATGAAGTTGTTTTCAAAATTATGGATTTCGGTCAAGGCATCCCCAAGGATATTAAGAAACAAGCAAGACGCCCATTTTTCACGACGAAAGAAAGTTCTATCGGGCTGGGCTTAAGCTTCTGCGATGTCATCGTGAACAAGATGGGAGGGAGGATGGACATTCGCAACTTCGATCAAGGAACGGAAGTCGACATTACACTGCCAACGATCCGCTGACGCACAGATTTCTCTCGAATGCAATACTGTATAGGGAGAAATTTTTTCCTGGGAGTGACATGAATGGGCGTAGTTAAAGCGAGGGAGCAGGATATAACTTTGCTGGGAAGATTGCTGCGGGCCGAAGCCGAAGGCGAGGGGGAGACCGGCATGATGCTGGTCGGCAACGTCGGGATTAACCGGGTTCGCGCCAATTGCTCGGATTTTAAAGGGATCCGTACGATACCGCAAATGATTTACCAACCGCATGCGTTCGAAGCGTTGATCCACGGATATTTTTATCAGAAAGTAAGAGAGAGGGATAAAGCATTGGCTCGCAGGGCGGTGAACGGCGAGCGGGTTTGGCCGGGCAAGTTCAGTCTGTGGTATTTTCGTCCGCAAGGAGATTGTCCCGCAACGTGGTATGACCAACCGCTGGTTGGCAGATACAAGCTTCATTGCTTTTACGAACCGACGGCGGAGACTTGCGAACATATTTACAATACGTTTTGAAAAGAAACCGGGGAGACGAAAACCCCGGTTTTTTCCTATTGCCTTGGCGATCCGGGAGGGTTGTAGAAGGGCGGGATTTTCAGCCATCCTTTGCGCTCCATTAATTCCTTGGCCTGGTAGCTTAACGAAAGCTTATCCATCTGGAACTTCAGGAACATGGTGCTGACATCAGCTCGCAAGCTTTGGCTTGCGGCGTTCGCGCACATTCCGGCAGCTACGACGAAATTCATGTTCAACATATTGACCAATTCGTTGTCGGTAAATTTGACCCCTGCCGGGATCGCCTCAGGATTGCATTCCGGCTTGCCCTCCGGTGCTTCGGGCAGGGGTACGCCTTCTTTGCGCAACAGTTCGGTCAAATGTTCCCTATGCTCGATCGCCACTTTCCTGCTGGCGGTAAACAGCTTCTTGAGATCGGCTTCCATCGTCATATTTAATCCGACTTCTTCGAAAGCAACGATACTTTCCACGAACGCCAGATACGTCCATGCCGTCATCACTTCACCGACGTGCATGGGCTGGGACCTGGAGTTGGTTAAAGATTGAATGACATCCATCGTCGTCTCAAAAAATTGCGCGATACCTGTCATTGAGATGATCCTCCCTGGAAAAACGAAAGTTAAGCAATTAAATGAATTGTCCCCAGTTATTCCCGAGAATATTCATGACTTATTCGCCCCGCTTGTTCCGTTCAATCTGTTCAGCAAGCTCGTTTAAGTACGTCCAGCGCTCCAGCAGGCGTTCCAATTCTGCTTGCAGCGATTTCTCCTCCTCGGACAATTGCTGCAACTTCACATAGTCGCTGCCTGTTTCGCCGATTTGCTGCTGTACCTCGCCGAGCTTTTTCTCCGCTGCCTCAATGACGGTGTCGATTTGCTCGAATTCTTTCTGCTCGTTGTATGAAAATTTGTGCGGTTTCCGGTTTGGTTCCGATTGAGGCGATGCCTGTACAGGGGGAGCCGTTGGCGCTGCGGTTGTGCCGGGGCCAGCTGGATGGGAAGACGCTTCCGGCCGTTTGTTCGCGAGTTGCCATTGCCGATATTCGCTGTAATTCCCGACATGCTTCTCTACGGTCCCGTCTCCATGGAACGCCCAAACCGTCGCGCAGGTACGGTCGAGGAAATATCGGTCATGGGATACTGCGATTACCGCTCCGGGGAATTCCTCCAAATATTGTTCCAAAACGGCCAATGTAGCGATGTCCAAATCGTTCGTCGGTTCGTCCAGCATCAAGACGTTGGGGGCCTGCATCAACAACTTGAGCAACACCAGCCTGCGCTTCTCTCCGCCCGACAGCTTGCCGACTAATGTGCCGTGAACCGCGGCGGGGAACAGAAACTTCTCCAGCATTTGTGCGGCGCTGGCCATCCCTTCCCGGGTCGTAACCGTTTCTGCCGCCTCCCGGACGTATTCGATCACCCGCTTCGTCTCGTCCATCTCTTCGTGTTCCTGGCTGAAATAACCGATTCGCACGGTTTGACCAAGGCGCACAACGCCATCATCCGGTTCAACCGCTCCAACGATCAGCTTGAGCAATGTGGATTTTCCTGCGCCGTTCGGCCCGACGATGCCGATGCGGGAATCCCTTTGAACGATCGCGTCGAAACGCCTCAGAACGGGATGGTTCTGGTAGGATATGGAAACCCCGTCTAATTCTATCACTTGCTTGCCGAGGCGGGAGGAGAGCAGGTCGAAATCCAGCTGCTCTTGCGCGGCACCGGGTTTGGACGCTTCCAACTGATCGAAACGGTCGATTCTCGCCTTCTGCTTGGTCGTGCGTGCTCGCGCTCCCCGCCGCATCCAGGCCAATTCGTTGCGGTACAAGTTTTTTCGCTTTCGTTCGGCCGCTTCCTGCAGTTCTTCACGTTCCGCCTTTTTCTCGACGAACAAGCTGTAATTTCCCTCGTAAGCGTAAAGTGTTCCTTGATCGAGCTCCAAGATTCGAGACACCGTACGATCAAGAAAATACCGATCATGGGTGATCATGAGCAGGGCGGAGCTTTTGCGGGACAACGTCTGTTCGAGCCAGTCGATCGATTCCGTATCCAGATGGTTGGTCGGCTCATCAAGAATGAGCAAATCGCATGGACGAATAAGCGTTCCCGCCAATGCCACCCTTTTGCGTTGGCCGCCGGACAGCGTATTCATCTTCTGATCCAACTTCTCGATACCGAGTCGAAAAAGAATTTTCTTGGCTTCTTCCTCCAGTTGCCATGCGCCAACGGCATCCATGCGCGAACTTAAGCTCAGCATGCGTTGTTGCGCGGCTTCGTCTTGCGGTCGGCTCTGCAGCTCTTGCAAAGCAGCCT
>JAJFMO010000407.1 GCA_020697475.1 Paenibacillaceae bacterium
GTGCGGGAGGTTCCGCAGAATGTTATAATGGCGATAATGTTTTTAGAAAAAGGGGTCTAACGCCATTATGCGCAAAAAAAAATTGCCGCCTTTCGTTGTTGTCACGCTGTTCTTTCTCATTCTGGCGGTTTTCACTTACATCTTAATCTTTTCTCCACGGCTTTTCTTTGACATCAAGCCACAGGTGCCGGATAGTGGACAAGGGGCGATCAGCGAGGTTGACGGAGCAGGGGCGAACTCGGATGCCGCTGCCGAGACCAAACCGGCGCCGGCGGCCAAGCCGCAACCACAGCCGAAGAAGCCTGAGCCGCCGCTGGAGAAGGTGGACATCGTGCTGATCGGCAGCGAGCTGGAAGGGATGTACCTGGCTCGGGCGGCAGCCGACGAAGGGCTGAAGGTGAAAATTCTTGACCCGCGTCCCGCTCTGGGCGGCCAGCTGCTGCAGGGCGAGATGCTGTTCCTCGACGAGCCGAAGGATGACCAGAACAAGTCGCTCGTGCAAGGGCGAGTGAAGAAGCTGTTCGACGGCTACAAAAGCGGAAAGATCCGCAAGCTGCCTGATTATCAGGCTTATTATAACGAGAATTTGCTCGGTGATTTGCCGGTGGAGTCGGGGATCAAGATTGAAGCTGTGGAGACGGCGACCGGGACGTCAGGTGGGGCAGGAGCCGGAACCGGCGGGGTCGGCGGGGAAACGGTAAAATCGATCCTCTACCGCACCGCGTCCGGCGAGGAGAAACGCATCCAGGCGTCCTACTGGGTGGACGACACCGACTTCGCCGCGCTCATCTCTCGGCTGAAGTCAACCCGGCTCCCCGGGCTGGAAGCCGTATACGGGCAGAAGAACATCGAGTACATGAGCACGGGCTTCATGATGAAGTTCAAAGGCGTGGATTGGAAGACGTTCAATACTTCGTTTAACAGCTTAACCCGTGACCAGATCAACAAGAAATACGGTGGCGGCTACGTCAGCGACAGCTATGCGATCGGCTTGAGCGGCGTGACTAACGCGTACAAGACGTTGAGCGACCGGGTGCATCTGCGCGGGCTGAACGCCTTGAACCAGGGCAACGGCGATGTGATCATCAACGCCCTGCTCATCTATACCGTCGACCCGTCGGACGACAAGTCGGTGAACGAAGCGCTTGAGCTGGGGAAGCAAGAGATGCCGCGGATTCTGGACCATTTTCGCAAAATGTTGCCGGGTTGGGGCAGTGCTGAATTGAACGGCTTCCCGCCGTATCTATACGTGAGGGAATATAACCATTACGAGACCGACTACGTACTGCAGGTGTCGGATTTGCTTGGCGGCAAGATGTTCTGGGACGACGTCAGCATCGCCGGTTACCCGATCGACCTGCAAGGGACGAGCGTCAACAAAGTCGGGATCGAGATGGGACGGCCGGACAAGTACGGGATGCCGCTGCGCAGCTTTATGCTGAAAGATTACGCTAACGTCATCGTCGCCGGCAAAAATGTCGGAGCGTCCGCCATCGCCTACGGCAGCGCACGGATTCAGCCGAACACGAGTCTCGCGGCGGAGACGATCGGCGTCATCCTCGGGCAAATCCAGGGCAAGAAGAAGCTGAAGGAGCTAACCAAAGCCGACATGCCGGCGCTCTACAGCTATCTGGAGAGCAAGTACCGGATCAAGCTAACCGGGGTCACAGGCAAAAATAAGATCGCCGGCTGGAGCGAGGATCGCATCGCCAAGCTGAACACCGGCGAGGTTGTATATCACTGATTGGAAGGGCGAGTAATGCTCGGTAGGTGTAATAAAACTCGCTCTCTGTGCCATACTAATCCTGCGAACCCAACATTTTCCTTACAGGAGCGTGAAGTCAGGATGGCGAAGCAGCAGGGGCACGACAAGCAGAACACCCAAACCCATACTTCGGATAAAAAAGGCAACAAGTAAGTACACTGCGAACAAACCGCACTTCGCCGCGCGTAGGCGGTTGGTGCCGAATGGGCCGAACCAATTGTGTTAATAAACCCCGCCGGGGCAATCCCCGTCGGGGTTTTTTTGTTGGATCGGGAGGTGGGTACGTATGGGTTGACGGCAACGGCCACCAGCGCAGCTTAGAGTATCAATTGCCGGGGATCGGCTGGCTAACGGACGTGGGTGCAGCTTAGAATACATATTTCGTGACTTTGGTGCAATTTTAACCCTCTAAGCTGCCGTGGTGTCCGTTACAGCGGGAAGTCAGCCCCTATGACCGTGTAAGATGCCATGGTGGCTGTTAGAGCGACATCGTTATAGAGATCGCCGTCTTGTCGTCCGAACGTTTGTAGCGGGGATAGCGGCTGCAGTCGGGGTCGCCCGCTTCGAGGGCGCACAACCAGTCGGCGTAGCCGGCGAGCGTGCGCTGCTCGATTTGCTTGGCGAGCCACGGGAACGGCTCCTCTTGTATGCCCGGCGGCGGGAACAGGCCGTCGGTGACAAGCAGCAGCTTCGCCAGGTCGATGCGGTTGGCGACGCCGGACTCGAGCAAGTCGGCTAGCTCCGGTTCGCCGCTTACGACTGTGTAGCTGGTCAGCGTGTTCATTCGGCGGCGATTGCTCTGCATCGTCGGATACGCCGCTGCAGCAAACAGCTCGCCCCGATCGCTGATCCCGCAGCTGCGCGCCTCCTCCATCACCCGCTTCGCCTCGCGGTCGAGCCACGCCACGGGGTCGCGCGTCAGCGGGCGAATACATCCGTCGCCGTAGATCGCGACGATCATGCAATCGCCGGCCTGGACGTATTCCACGGCCGTCTCGCTCACCCGCGCCAAGGCGATGCAGGTCGTCCACAGCGCGAGCTTGTCGCGCACATCGACGCCCTGGCGCAGCATCTCGGCGCGCAGCTTGGCGTTCGCGTCCAGCACGAGCTGCCGCAAATCGGCGTGGCGCAGCTCGTCGTCGCTGAGCGCATTCAGCGCGTCCCGCACGAGGCGCGAAGCGAGGTAGCCACCGGTTTCCCCGTTCGGCCCGCGATACGGATGCAGCGATGTGGAGCCGTCCAGCACGGCGAACACTCTGGCACCTTCGCGCACAAGCAGGGCGTCTTCGTTCAAGCTGTTGCTTCCCTGAATCGTCAGATGTTGGATGTCCACGCCGCCTTAACCCTCCTGCTCCCACTCCGCTTGGAGCGCTTTCACCTTCGCCGCCGAATCGGCTACGAACGCTTCAGCAACGCGCTCAGTGATGTATACCGGCTCGATGCCCGGCTCCTTCGACAACAGATCGAACCAATGCACAACCCGATAGCGCCAAAAATGGATCTCATCCGCCGTCAAATACGGCTCAAAAGCGACCTGGCGCGCCTGAACCAGGCCTGCCCACACGTCATCTTTCCAACTTTTTTCCCGGTAAAGGTTGAAATCGATCTGATCGGTGTCGCGGTAATACGCCCGATCCCTCTCCTTCTGCTCCAATCCGTCGCCGATCGCCCGATCCTTGAAACTCGCGTAAACGCTGCCATGCCAGTAATAGTCGGTCATCAGATGAGCAAAGTACCCGCGAACGAACCAGCGCCAGTCGTCGAGGACTTGTTCGCTGGAATCGCGTGTGGAATCACCTTGCCCCTCCGCTTCCCCTTTTACGCCCCCTCCAGGGCCACCGTTCAAATACCGCAAATACGTCGCCTTCAACGTGTCGAAATCCTCGTAGCGCGCATCCACATTCAGATGCGTCCGTTTTTTGTCCCCGCGTGCCGTGCCTTTTCGCATATGTATCGCATCAGGGGAAATACTGCCGAGCAGAAACGGGGCAGGATTCTTCCCCCCATCAAACATGTCCACCGCAACCGCCAAATGAATCATCGGCAATGGCATCTTCGATCACCTCGCCATTAAGATAACTGCAATCCGGATCGCTCGTCCCCGCTCTCGCCTTGCTGCAGTGAAATCCGCGCGCCCAGCGAGCGAAACAAGCCGACTACGTCCTCGTATCCCCGCTCAATATGCTCGACTCCGGTAATCCGCGTCACCCCGTCGGCCGCCATCCCGGCCATGATCAAGCTTGCTCCGGCTCGAATGTCGTTCGCGTGCACCCAGCCCCCGTGCAGCTTCCGCCCGCCTTGGATGTACATACTGCCGGACCGCAGTTCTATCGCCGCCCCTATACGATTCAGCTGAATCGCATGATTCGTGCGATACGGAAACACCATATCGCGCACGATGCTTCGCCCCGGAGCGAGTGCGAGCAACGCGGTCAGCGGCTGCTGCAAATCGGTGGCAAAACCGGGATACATCTCCGCACGCACCCGAACCGCCTTCAACTTCCCCGGCACCGTCCCCGCCACCCAATCTTCGCCCA
>JAJFMO010000408.1 GCA_020697475.1 Paenibacillaceae bacterium
CTAAAAATTACTGCACTTTTGCAGGAATTTTCGATCAACTGGCAAGTGATTGAACGCGATTCCTTCCCCCACGTCAAAATAGATAAAGCCCGGACCCCTTGTCCAGGCTTTATCAATTTTACTCCCCTCGCTTACCCTTGCTTCAGATCGAATGAGCTCTTGAGCGCGACGATTCGGTTGAACACCGGCTTGCCCGCCGTTGAGTACTTCGGATCCACATTAAAATAGCCGTGGCGGAAAAATTGAAACTTCTCATGCGGTTGAACGTTGCCCAACTGGGGCTCGACGTAACCGTGCAGTACTTCCAGCGAAGCGGGGTTGATCTGCGCCTTCAGCTCTTTCAGCGCCTTCGCGGCCTCCTGATCCCTTCTCTGCGGTTCCCCCGGTTCCTCTGCTGCTCCCGGCACCCCCGCCGCACTCTCCGACGACGCATCCGCCGCCGCCGCAGCTTCGACCGCCTCATCCTCCGTCCCGGCCGATCCGTTCTCGTCGAGGAACAACGCCTCGTACAACCGGAACTCCGCCGGCACCGCGCTTCCCGCGTCCGTCCAGTGAATCGTCCCCTTCACCTTGCGCCCAGTGAAGCCGGACCCGCTTTTCGTCTCCGGATCGTACGTGCAATGCAGCTCGACCACATGGCCCGCCGCATCCTTGACCACGTCGTTGCACTTGATGAAATACGCGTTCTTCAAGCGCACCTCGTTGCCCGGGAACAGCCGGAAATATTTGCTCGGCGGATTTTCCATGAAGTCGTCTTGCTCAATGTAAATTTCCCTTGAAAACGGAATCTCCCGTTCCCCCATCTCCGGGTTCTCCGAGTTGTTCTCCGCCTTCAGCATCTCCACCTGACCCTCGGGGTAGTTGGTGATGACCACCTTCAGCGGCCGCAGCACCGCCATCGTCCGCGGCGCCTTCATCTTCAAATCATCCCGCACAAAATGCTCTAGCATCCGCGCATCAACCGTGCTGTTGCTCTTGGCGACGCCGATTTCCCGCACGAACGCCCGGATCGACTCCGACGTATATCCCTTGCGGCGGTAGCCGGCGATCGTCGAGAGCCGCGGATCGTCCCAACCGTCGACGATCTGCTCGTCCACCAGCGGCTTGAGCTTGCGCTTGCTCGTCACCGCATGGGTCAAGTTCAGCCGGGCGAACTCGTATTGGTGGGGCTGATGCGGCATCTCGCACTCCCGTACCACCCAATCGTACAGCGGCCGCTGATCCTCGAACTCCGCTGAGCACAGCGAGTGGGTGATCCCCTCAATCGCATCCTCCAACGGATGGGCAAAAGCATACATCGGATAAATGCACCATTTGTCCCCCGTCTGATGATGCGATGCATGGGTAATCCGATACAGAACGGGATCGCGCAAGTTTATGTTCGGCGAAGCCATGTCGATCTTCGCCCGCAGCACCTTCGCACCGTCGGGGAACTTGCCCTCGCGCATCGCCGCGAACAGCTCCAAATTCTCCTCCACGCTGCGGTTGCGGTACGGGCTGTCCTTCCCCGGCTCGGTAAACGATCCGCGGGTTGCGCGAATTTGCTCCGCCGACAAGTCGCACACGAACGCCTTCCCTTTGCGAATCAACAACTGCGCGCGCTGGTACATTTCCTCGAAATATTCCGACGCGTAATACAGCGCTTCCCACTGGAACCCGAGCCACTCCACGTCTTCCTTGATCGACTCGACGAACAGCGAATCTTCCTTGACCGGGTTCGTATCATCGAAACGCAAGTGCGTCCGCCCGCCGAACTCGTCCGCCGTCTCGAAGCTGATACAGATCGCCTTAGCGTGTCCGATATGCAAAAATCCGTTGGGCTCAGGAGGAAACCGCGTCACCACCTGGCTTACCCTGCCGGATTTGAGATCATCGATGATAATATTTTTGATAAAATTCGATGAAGCCGCCGCCTTAGTTTCCAAAACATCCACCTTCCCGGTGCTCGTGGTTTTTTAAGATTCTGGGTCAATTTAACATTATACTATCATACACCAAATGATTTGCAATTATAAGGCGGCGCAAACCTTAATCAGGCGGAAGAGTTACCGCTTTTATCAGCATATTAACGAGTAAATGAACGTGAAAAAAGATGATGGATACAATGACTCCTGTGGCTGCGAAACTCACCAACATCATCAAATCGGCCATCGCGCCTCTCACCAATACCAGGGCATAAATAAGTCCAAATACGATCCCCAGCATCAAATACAGCAAAAGCGATTGCAAATATTTGTTGTTGCTCCCAACAAGAAGAGCGCTTACAATCCCTGAAACTAAAGTGGGTGGGGTTGTGTAAATCAGATAAAGAATCATTAATTCGTGAAAAGAGAACTGATATACCGAAACCGACAAATTTTGATTATGATATGAAATGAAATGAAGCAACACCAATAACAGTGAAAAGGTAACCGATGTAATAATCGCCGCAATAATCGCTGAAATCGCTGTCCTTGCCATTCCACACCTTACCCTTCTTACTCATTCAAAGACGAGAAGGAGGAGACCCATTGAATCTCCCCCTCCTCTGCGAACAAGCAATGAACAAATACATCAACCGATTAATGAGACAATTGTGCAAAATAAGACCGGATCGCCTCGACGTGGATTGTATTGGAATACAATCCGACATATCCGTCCGGGCGGATCAGGATCATGCTTCCCGGATCGGCATCGAACCGTTGAGGAAGATGATTCTCCGGGTCGACGATAATAGGCAACCGGCTATTGGGATCCGCATCGGCGGCAACGATGAACATATCCAGCACGTCGGCCCAGTGGCCGAGTTCATCCGCCAGATCGCCTCGGTTCGTCGACGCTGCGGGCAACACCAACAAAGCGTGTTTCGTCCCACGCAGCAGCTCGAACAACCGCTGCGGCTCGCCCGCCTGCCCAAGCAGTCCAGCCACATCAGGCGCCCGATCGCCGGCATGCAACTTGTGGGGCACCAGCGATTGCAACAGACCTACCCGGTGTTCCTTTACAATCGGGCTAGTGCGATAATGGATGGCCACTTCAGCGATTTGGCTGCGCACCCGCTTTTGGATCATCTCGTTGTTTGCGATCAGAGGGGCCAGATGGTTGCGAATTTGTTTGCCGAGAGGCTGATGCAACGTGGCCATCGAAATGAGCCGATCGCTCATCCGCATCACCGATTCGGCGACCGGCAGCCGCTCCGTCTGATATGTATCGAGGAGCTTCTCGGAAGCCTTGCCCCGCACGACCAATGCCAACTTCCAAGCCAAATTGAACGCGTCCTGAATGCCCGTATTCATCCCTTGGCCGCCAGCCGGGCTGTGAATATGCGCGGCATCGCCGACGAGGAACGCCCGCCCGTACCTCGTCTGCTTCGAATGGCGAAGATGGGTATGGAAGCTCGACATCCAGATCGGATCGCTCAGCACCGCAGCCGTTGGCACTCGTTCCTTCATCAATTGTTGAAATTGCTCCAGCGTCGGTTCCGGCGCGGTTCCGTCTGCGCTGTCCATTTTCATATCCCCCATCAATCGATACCTTCCGTTCCCGTAGGGGAAAGCCGCGACAACCCCGTCCTCATGGAGAAAAACGTGAATTTCGTTGTCGGACAACGACCAGGCGACATGCACATCGGCCAGCACGAACGACTCCGGATACATGCTGCCATCGAACTCCGCACCTACCTGATGGCGAATGACGCTGTGCGCGCCATCGCAGCCGATAACCCAGGGCACGTCCAGCGTCTCCTCTCGGCCATCCGCATGGCGAAGATGAACGGTCGCTCGATCCGCCGCTTGCTCCAGCTTGATGAGCTCCACTCCCCGCTCCGGACTTTGCCCCCATTCCGCCAACCGCTCCGTAAGAATCGCCTCCGTCACGTACTGGGGCATATCAATAATGTACGGGTACGGGGAATCCAGTTCGTCAAAACGAAGGTGCACCACATGCTTGTCACTGCCCATCCAGGCGTTCAAGCCGTGCACCTTGATTCCCCGTTCCAGGAACGCTTCAGTCACTCCCATCCGCTCGAAAATTTCCAGCGTCCGCGGCTGCACCGCCAACGCTTTGGACAACAACGACGGCTCCGGCAATTTGTCGATCAACCTGCATCGCACCCCATGGCGCGCCATCTCACAGGCCATGGCCAAACCAACAGGGCCCGCCCCGACCACGAGCACGTCCACTTTTTCATCCACACGTTTGTTCATTTCCCATCCTCCATCCGCAACATTATATCCATTTTTTACTATACGCTCGGGCAAACGTATTCACAATACGCTTTTTTACCCGACGGTTCATGGATTAACCAAAATTGCTCTGAAT
>JAJFMO010000409.1 GCA_020697475.1 Paenibacillaceae bacterium
TTGGCTTACGCATCGAATACGGCCCGACTCCGTCGCGCCAATCATAAAAGGACGCGAAGCAGCCGCCCGGCCAACGAATCACCTTCGGGTTGACCCGCTGCGCCAATTCGACAACTTCCTTGCGCCAGCCTCCGATCGTATCGGTCGGCATGAGCGAAAAATCGTCCGCCTCCAGCGTCGAACCGACCGGAATCCACAGCACGAACGTGGCGCGGCCTTGAAAATCCGCGTTGTGGAATGTCCATTCCTGCTCGGTGAAGTCCTGGCCTATTCCGGTCAGCGTCTTCGAGAACAGTGGCTGCTCCCACTCGCCTTCACGGTAAAACTCGACGGTCGCGGTGTCCGCGTTCGCTACATTCCGCAATTTGCCGCGGAACCGATAGCTCGCCCCTTGGCGGAAATATTTGCCCTGCTGCCCGAGCCCTCCGCGATCAGCTTGCTCCCGATTATGAATGCGCATGAAGTGATTGCCATGTACGCCGCCTTCGATCAGCTCGATTTCCACATTGTTCGTAGGCGACTTCTCGATCAGGAACGTCGAGTTGTCGTCGATATGGAACGGCCCTTCTTCCCCCGGCGCGGCGAACCAGGCGTTGTGCTCGTAGCCGGTGTGGTACCAGTCGAACTTACTCCAGTCCGTCTCATAGCCTTTGGACTCGTCTTTCTCGTCGTGCCACAGGTCGAACCACTTCTTGTTGTTGTCGCGGTAACGAATATATTTCTCGAAGCTGCGGTTGAAAAACATCTCGCCCCACATTGGCTCGATCTGGTATCCGTATCCGAGCTCGATGAAATGGCTGCTTAGCCGCGGGCTGATCGGGCCTTGGGTCATTTTCTCGTTCGTTATGACGTATGGTTTGGACATTTCTGATTACTCTCTCCCCGCCTTAAGTTTCTCCTTCACGGAGTCGTCAACCGTGAACAGCCGACCGACTGCGTCGGCGTCCCCGCCAAAATCGGCCCAATCTTTCAGGAAACGCCGGATGTATTGCGGATCGTTGAACACCTCTGTCACTTTCTTTCCGTGGTTCAGCTCGGTTTCCATGGCATACTCGCATTCCTGGATGAACCGCTCACCTCGCTCCGTTGCCGGACGTCGGTCCATCAAGTGAAACTGGGTGTTGCCGTGCAAAGCGCTGACGCGTTTCGAGCCTTCAAGGACGGCGAAACCTTCTGCCCGCACCATATCCTCCGGAGCCCAGGCGCGTTCGAAATCCAGCGCTCCTTGCTTCAGATCCCGGTACACGTCTTGCGGCACTTGATCGGTGCCGATCAGGTTCCGCTGTTCGCCCGGATCGTTCTGCATATCGAACAGTTCTTCCGTTCCGCCGTTATAGTGGTACACATATTTGTAACGATGCGTACGATTCATCACCCAACGCCCGGAGCCCATCCCAAAGCAGCTGATTTGCCGGTCGCGGCGGCGATTGGCGCCTTCCGCAAAGATGGAAGCACCCGGGAGTTCATAGGGACTCTGAGGATATGTCAAGCCACATACGACCAGACATGTCGGCAGTATATCCATCAAGTCGACGAACTCGCCCGACTTTGTCCCCGCTTGTACCCGCTCAGGATAGCGCACGATCATCGGAACGCGGGTGGAACCGTCGTACGGCACGAACTTCTGCATCATCCCGCGGTCGTACAGCATTTCCCCATGATCCGAGGTGAAAATGATGAATGTGTTGTCGATTTTGCCGGTTTCCCGCAAATAATCGAGCACTCGTCCAATGTGATAGTCGACATGCGTCACGCACCCATAGTAAGCTTCGCGCACGCTGCGGATTTCCTCCGGCGTATCGTCGTCGCCGTGCAAAGGCGAAAATTCCGGCTCATACGGGAAGCTGCGGGCTCGCGGATGAGGCACCGGAATGTCGCGATCCTTGTAGCGGCCTTGGAACTCCTCCGGCGTCGCCCACGGCGGGTGCGGGTGAATCCACGAGGAGAACAGGAAGAACGGTTCGTCCCCGTTACGGTCGAGCCATTCCATCGTGCGGTCGGCGACCCAGCGGTTCGGGTGGTGCGCTTCGTCCATCTGCGCTTGCTGCGGCACATGGTAGAGGTTGGCGCGAACTCCGTGAATGTTTTGGATGTCTTCAAGCCCTTCGTCTTTCAGGAACGTTGCATAGTGATCGTCTTGCCGTCGACGGGGAATTTCCTCCATCGAGATCATTTCGCTATAGCCATGATGCATGCGGAACGGCTGGAAATGCATCTTACCGACCGAAGCGGTGCGATACCCGTTCTCGGAAAAAATCCGGGCGATCGTGGGCAGACGGTAGTCTTTGATCGGTTGGTCGCGGTGGTTGGAGAAATAGCCGTGAGCGCGAGCCGGAAGGCCGGTCAACAAGTCGTGGCGGGCGGCCATACATACCGGATTGGACGTATGCGCATAAGTGTACAAGCAACCTTCTGACGCGAGCCGATCGAGATTCGGGGTGATCATGTGCGGGTAGCCCGCCGCAGCGATCGTGTCAAATCGTTGTTGGTCGGTAAAAATAATCATTACGTTGGGACGTTGTTCTTTTTGTGGCATGAGGGTTGATCCTCTCCTTAGTTTAGTGTTTGGCTGGCTTTGTATAGTTGAACATATCCGGATGAAGCGGGTGTTCGCTGCGCCACTCGCTAAGCCGCTCGCTGAGTTGGCGGGCCATTTCGGGCCGTTCGTCAGCGACATTCACCAGCTCGTCAGGATCTTGGCGAAGATCGAACAGTTCTTCCTCGCCGATCTCCGGATAGCGGGTGTACAAGTAGTCCAGTGTACGGATCGATTCGCGAATGCCTGTATGAATCGACGGGAAGGATCCTTCAGTAAAGACGGCTTCGTGGAGCGGCTGCTGCGATCCACGCAGAACAGGCGCGAGCGACTTGCCTGGCAGGCTAGGGTCAAGCCCGATTCCCAGCAATTCGCCTAATGTCGGCAACAGATCAATGATTTGTACGAGACCGTCGTACCGCCCGATTTCCGCTAGGCCGGGATAGCGGATTAACAGCGGTACTCGGGCGATGTCGCGTGTATCGAACGGCCCTTTCACTTGGGTGCCGTGGATGCCGATTGACGAGCCGTGGTCGACGACAAGCAAAGTGAGCAAATTGTCGTCTAGTCCGTGCCGCTTAAGTTCTGCCTCAATACGACCGATTTGATCGTCAACCAAACTGACCAGACCGTAATATGAGGTGCGTATTTTGCGCAATTGCCGTGTCGTCAGCCGATCGAAACCGCGCATCTCGTTCCAGCGCCGCATCAGCCCGGCACGTCGGTCGGGGTCGTGGCGAGGCTCCCATTCGCTTACCTCGTCCACATACATCTGCGCGTAAGGCTTCGGCGCCAGCACCGGCGTATGCGGGGCGATGAAGCTTGCCCTGAGCAGCCACGGGCGGTCGTTCTCGGCCGCCAGCCCGTCCAGCAGCTCAATCGCGCGATCCGCCACGCGGTACGGCTCCGTCTCGCTCGCCTCGCCGCAGTAGTCGCCGCCGAGCAGAACCTGCGGGTCGGTACCCGGGGCGATCACCGCTTCGTCGCGCGCCATATCGCCGCCGCGCGGCAGCTGGGCGATCTTCGCCCCCCTGCCGTCGCGGATCGGATAATTCTCGGTGTAGCCGCTGTTGTCCGCCGGGTAGCCGGTGTGGTGCTTGCCGACGTTGACGATGCGGCCGTACCCGGCTTGACGCAGCATCTCCCCGAAGATGCAAGGCTTGCGGCGCTCATCGGCGTAAACGGAGTTGACGTTGAACAAGATGCCGTGCCCGCTCGGATACAGCCCGGTGTGGAAGCTGTTGCGCGCCGGCATGCAGAGCGGGCAGTTGCTGATCGCCCGCGTGAACTGCATTCCCTCGCCTGCGATCCGATCCATATGCGGGGTGCGCACGAACGGGTGCCCGTAGCAACCGAGGCTGTCCGCATTCAACTCGTCGATAAAATAGATAAGAATATTCGGCCGTTTGCTTTGTTCGCCCAATTTCGGCTCCCTCCTTCGATTATTTCTGCTGCGAGGCGATGTCCTTATTCGTCTCTTCTTCCGCCAGACGCAACGCGGTATTGATGTCCTGTGTGCCTTTCACGATATTGTCCACCGCGACGTCCAAATATTTTTGCAGCGTCGTTTTATAAATCGGGTTGATCGGAAGCGGCGCCAGTTGGTTGACGAAAGCGGCGGAAACATTTTTCCCCTTCAAATAATCAAGGTTTTGTCCGTAATATTGGTGTAAGGCGGGATCGGCGAGTGCCGACATCCTACCGTACTTCGTCATAGCAATCTGCTGTTCTTTCGAGGCAAGAAGTTCAATCACCCTAAACGGCCATATCCCAGTTGATCTGCACTCCCTTGCTGATCCCTTCCGCCAACGTCCCCAGCATCGGATCAAGATCGACCCTCATCGCCGTCTTGCCTTCAAGGAATTTCGCCTTGTTTTCTTGTATATTGCCGGGGATCGAGATGATATTGATGTATGTCTGCAGCGAGCGCTTGAAGGCATCAGTTGTATACACCGCCTTGTTCGTTTTGAAATCGAACGCGCTTTGGAACGTGCTCAAGGTGAAGCGGTAGTATCCGAGCGTCGTTAACCCTTTATATTGCGCGCCGTCCTCCACGCGGGTTAATTTCTTGCCCAACTCCGTCGCTTCTTCCCACGTCATTTGGTTTTTGGGATAAGCCATTCCGAATTTGTCGAAAATGTCCTTGTTATAGTAGTTCGCCCAAAATCCGACGCTCAGCGGCAAGGCATACACTTTGCCTTCCTTGCTGTACGAGCGAATCATCTCTATCGTCGAAGGGATAAATTGGCCGACATCGAATTTGTTTTTCTTAAT
>JAJFMO010000410.1 GCA_020697475.1 Paenibacillaceae bacterium
TCGAGGTGGAGGCTGATTAACGGCTTTTCTGCCGTTAACTGCCTCGTCTACTCGAGGTGGAGGCTGATTAACGGCTTTTCTGCCGTTAACTGCCTCGTCCACTCGAGGTGGAGGCCGATTAACGGCTTTTTTGCCGTTAACTGCCTTGTCTGCTCGAGGTGGGAATCAGCCAGGGGCGGTAAACGATGAGATTGCTGCAAATAGCTCGGCATTAGAAATTGGGCAAAAGGTTACAAAACTTAGGCCAAATACGGCCTTACAGGCCACTAATCGCGATTTCCGATCCGCCTAAGGCCAAATTTGGCCTTACTATGCCACATGTGATCGTGTTCGTCGTATTTAGCCTTCCGATATGACAAAAAAGCACCTGTTGATCAACTGTGTTGAACGACAGATGCTTTGGTCTCTGTTTCGAGCGCGCCTATCCCTACGACGATATTTTCGCCAAATGTTCGTGCACCGGAAGCGAGAAATAGAACACGCTGCCCTGTCCAGGCGAGCTTTCGACCCAAATCCGCCCGTCGTGGTACTCGACGATTTCCTTGGCGATCGTCAGCCCCAAGCCGCTGCCCTTAGGTGTCGCCTTGCCGTCCGGGCGCTTGCCGCGATAAAACCGTTCGAAGATATGGTCGAGATCCTCTTCGGAAATCCCCGCCCCCGTGTCACGCACCATGACGAGAAGATCCCGGCCTTCGCTGTTCTGCCAAGACGCCTGGAACGAAAACCCGAGCTCGATTGTGCCGCCGCGCGGCGTAAACCGAATCGCATTGAACAACAGATTGGTCATCACCTGATCGATCCGCTCGGGGTCGACTACGACGACGGCCATCGATTGGCGGCTCACTTCCTCCGAGACGTTGCTGATGAAATTCAACCCCGCCCCTTTGATATCCCATTCGTACTTCTCGCTTAACTGAGAGACCAGCTGACCGATCGGCACCAGCCTAAACAACAGGTTCGAACGGCGGGACTCGAGCTTGGACAGCTCGAACAAGTCTTGAATGAGCCGATTGAGCCCGATCGTCTTGGCCAATACCATTCGCAGCATATCGGATTGCTTATCCGGATCGGTCACGACCCCTTCCAGAATCGCTTCCATATACCCGCGTATCGAAGTAATCGGCGTCCTCAACTCGTGGGAAATATCGCTTAACAGCTGGCGGCGGGACACTTCCATGCGCGCCAACTCGTTGTTCTTCTTCTCGAGATCCCGGTTCGTCCCTTCGAGTTCGCGCATGCGCTCGGCAATTTTCCCTTCGAGGCCGCGGTTGAGCTCGGTCAGACGTTTGTTCAACGCTTCGACTTCGGTCGCATTGCGCTTCATCTCGCCAACCGCACGCTTCAGCGTCAGCAGCGTATGCACCCGGGAGAGCAGCTCGTTGCGGTCGAACGGCTTCGGAATGTAATCGTTCGCCCCGGCTTCGAACCCGGCTGTCAAGCTTTCTTCTCTTTGCTTCGCGGTCATCAAGAGAACCGGCAAATCGTGCAGCGCGTACGCCTCGCGAATTTTGCGGCAGACGTCGTAACCGGACAACCCAGGCATCATAATATCGAGAATAATCAAGTCGTATTGCCCGAGCCCATAGAGGTTATCCAACATCTCCACGCCGCTCGACAAAGTAGTGACCGAATATCTCTTCAACGACAAGAGATTGGTCAGCACCCGCAAATTGATCGGCTCGTCATCCACGACCAGAATCCGGTAGCCGCTGTCGCCTTCCACTTGCGGCAGTTCGGTCGCCTCCTGGTTCCAATGACGGATAAATCCGCGCTCTTCAGTCGAGACGTCCTCGTCCGCCTCCGCAGCCGGAACCCCGTCTTCACACGTAGGCAACGTAAAGATGAATCGGGAACCGACGCCCACCTCGGACTCGACCTGGATGACGCCGCCGTGCAACTCGACCAGCCGCTTCGTGACGCTCAGGCCTAAGCCAGCCCCGCCGCCGAAATCGCCGGCGACCGTTACCGGCTGCTGCAATTGCTCGAACGATTTGAATATATCCTCGAATCGCTCCTCCGGAATACCAACCCCGGTATCGGTGACGGTTACTTGCACTTGGCGGCCGACTGTCCGGGCAGAGATGGAGACGACGCCCGCAGGCGTAAACTTCACCGCATTGCCGATCAAGTTGTAGATGATTTGCTGCAGTCGATTCTCGTCCGCCTCCACCAACGGCACATCCGCACCGATTTCATTCAGTAAAGTCAGCTTCTTCTTGTCCGCGAGCGGCTGGAGAATCGCCATGACAATCTGCGCCGTCTGCTTCAAGTCGACCGGCCCCATGCTGAGCACGATTTCCTTATTCTTCATGATCGAATAGTCGAGAATGTCGTTCACGAGATGGGACAACCTTCTGCCGCTCCCGACAATCATGTCGAGCGTCAGCATCTGGTCGCGGTTGAGCGGACCGGCCGCCCCCTCTTGCATCGATTCCGCCAGCCCGATAATCCCGTTAAGCGGCGTACGCAGCTCATGCGACGTCATACTTAGAAATTCGTCTTTCATCTTATCGAAAGACTGCACTTGATCCGAGATCGTCTCCACAGCGGCGAACGCTTTGGAAAACTTGGAGGAAAGAATGATCGACTGGATGAAGATGAAAATAAACAAACCCGACGGCGAATAGCTTCCTGCGAAGACAACCTCGTTATAATGGAGAATATCGTAGCCGACCATCGTCGAATAAATCAGCGAACCGCAAAGCGCGAATGCCGCCCCTTCGCGCCTGCGCCAAGCTGCCACGCCAAGGACGTACAACAAATACAAAATTGTTACGATCATTACCGCCTCGTCAAATACGAAGAAGCTTAAGCGTACGATTGGCGCAAAGGCGAGAGAGAGAGCTGCTCCCGCGACTCCGATCCAGACGGAGATACGGCTGACCCACTCAGGGATTTGTCCGGGGAACAAGTGCTTGATATATAGAAGAAAAATCGGAAACGCTAAAGAAATACCCGCAAGTTCCGCACGAATCCGCACGTTCCAGCTAAGCGAGGGCCACAGCGTATGGATAAACACTTCTCCGACTTGCAACGACCTGACGGCAACAAGCAGACAGAAAAGGCCAAAGTATAGAGGAGCCTTGCCCCGCGGGCGCCACAAGTAGAGGATAATGTGGTAAAATCCCATAACAAGCAAGCTTCCGAACAGCATAAGATCAAGCGCTTGCCGGCGGTTGTGGACAGCGGTCAACTGCTCAGGCGTTCCGAGTGAAATGTTTTCCCAAATTCCCCCCTTGCGATGTTCGAAGTTGGATACCTGCACAACAATGTCGGCCGTGCCGCCTTGTTCGTGAAACAACACGGTCTGCGGATAAACGCCGGCGCGTGCATTCGACGCGCTATCGCTGACGGCGCCCGCCGAACCGGCCAATTGGCCGTTGATCCATATTTGGTATGCCGTAGCGACCGACTTTAGACGGATCGCCCATATCCGATCCCCCTCCGGAGGGAGTTGAACTCTCAGATGATACGTCGCATATCCTGCAATCGGCAACTTGCTGCCGCCCATATCCGCCTTGTTCCAAGAAACAGGAAGATGGATATATCCGCTCAAGCTTCCCGTAGATACCCGAACCGGATCAAGCAACTGCTGCCAGTAAAATTCCCAGTCCCCTCTCAGTTCGACGGGTCCATCCTTATCGAAATCCCAATTGGATAAATCCATCGTTCCCGATTGAGCGGCAATCGCTTGGTCGAACCTCGTGCCGCCGGAATTCGGCATCCAAATCGCCGCCATAATAAGAACGGCAATGAACAATCCTACGCCGATTGCGACATGCAGGCGAATACGTTGCCCCTGCTCTGCGCCCGGAATCCCGAAACCTTTCCCCATTACTGACCCCGCTTCCCGCAATCTGCACGATCAAATTAACGTGTTCTGCACCCGGAAGCATTCCGCACACACCATCATCCCACTGACAGCAATCCGTTTGCCGCACCGTTTGCATACCATTACTTTATCTCTTTTCGCGGAATCTGGCAAAGTGTTTAATTGATCTTCGGTGAGACCCTCATCGAGGACGAAATCGTCGTCCATTCCGCCTGGATTTCTATACGGCATCATTAACCCTCTCGACTTCCAATGGAATTTATAAACAATGTGAACACAGCTCGAACGTATTCACCATTATCGTAATCCGAAGCTGTCCCCGCCACAATCAAATCAAGCTTAAAATTGCCTTAAGATAAACTAAAGCTTATGCGTATTTTGTCAAGAACTGTCGCAACTTCCCCTTGCTTCCCCCTGAGTTATGGATTAAGCTGAAAACAACGAACTTACTCACCTTAAA
>JAJFMO010000411.1 GCA_020697475.1 Paenibacillaceae bacterium
CGGTCTAATCCAGGCGTTTTTCCGGTTATTAACGGTATCTGGGTCCGTTAAAAATCGAGATACGTCTTTTAACGCTAATTAGAGGCTCGTAGGTCCGTTAGAGAGAAGTGCGTGGTTAGCTTCGACATAACCACAGTTAATCGACAGCCTCCAGGGTGGCCGTTAGCCGCTCGCCCTCAACCGAGCAGCACTCTAAGCTGCTGCTGTGGCCGTTACGGCAACCGCTCGATAAACCGCGCGGCGGCGTGGGAGATCGGCACATGCTTCAACGTGACGATGCCGATTTTGCGCGGCGGCAGCGGCGTGGCCAGCTTGATTTCGTGCAACTCGCCGCGAGCCAGATCGTCGGCGATAAAATTTTTGACCACGCAGGCGATGCCGAACCCTTTGCGGGCGAACTCCACCAACAGGTCGACGCTGCCCAGCTCGATTTCCGGCCGAATCTCAATCTGATGCTTGGCGAAAAAACGATCAATGAAAGTGCGGGTGCTGCTGCCTTTTTCCAACAATAATAGGGGGTGTTCCGCCAACTTCTTCAAGGGGAGCGTCTCCTCCGCCAAAAAACGATACTTCGGCCCGGCGACAAAGCCGTCCTCGATCGCAAAGCTTTCGCGAATATCAAGACTCGGCTCGGTGATCGGCAGGTTGACAATCCCGAAGTCGATGCCTCCCCGCTTCAATAAATCCACCGTCTCCGGCGTCGTCCGGTTCGTTACTTGAATTTTCACCCCGGGATACGTGTTGTGAAACTCCTCCAGGTACGGGAGCAAATAATGGCGGCACAGCGTGTCCCCCGCACCGATCTTCATCTCCCCATCCTGCAACTGATGCATCTCGAAAATTTTCCGTTCCCCAATGCCAATGAAATTGTACGCTTGCTCGACGTATCGAAACAACACCTCCCCTTCGGACGTCAACCGAATCCCTTTGGGAGTGCGAAAAAACAGCTGCCCGCCCAGGCTCGCCTCCAATCGCTTGATCGCATACGTCACAGCCGGTTGGGTTATGTTCAGCTCGGCGGCGGCTTTCGTCAAGCTTCCAGATTGCGCAGCGTAATAAAACATGCGATACCACTCCAAATTTTCGACCACATCACATCACCTCAACTTATAGCAATCATAATTAATATTAATTTTATTTATGTCATGATCCCCATTATAATGGACTTAGGTGGAATTAGGCAACAATTCCAAACTCAAATGCAGGAGGGTGTGGCTCATGAGCGTGACGGCGGTTGTCGGGGCGAATTGGGGCGACGAAGGAAAAGGGAAAATGACCGATGTGCTCGCAGCGCAATCGAAATACGTGGTGCGTTACCAGGGCGGCAGCAATGCGGGGCATACCATTATCAATCAGTTCGGCAAATTTGCGCTTCATCTGCTTCCTTCGGGTGTGTTTCATCCCGGTGTGGTCAACGTGATCGGCCCGGGGGTGGCGCTGAATGCGGGGGATTTCGCGCGGGAGTTGGACGGGTTGTTGGCTCGCGGGGTGCCGGAACCGGTGCTGCGGGTATCCGAGCGGGCGCAGATCGTGCTACCGATTCACAAGCTGTTCGATGAATTGGAAGAGGAGAGGTTGCAGGAGCGGAAATTCGGATCGACGAAAGCGGGTATTGCGCCGTTTTATGCTGACAAGTACTTGAAGCTGGGAGTGCAGGTCGCTGATTTGTTTGATCCGGAGCGGCTGAAGGAGCGAATGGAAACCAATTTGGCGGCGAAAAATGTACTGCTGCGAGAGTTGTACGGCAAGGCGGAAATTGGAGCGGACGTGGTGAGCGATTGGTTAGGTGAGTTGGCGGCGTTGGCGGAACGACTTCGCCCGTTCGTTTGTGACACGACGGAGCTGCTGCACGAGGCGGTGCGCAAGGATGAGCTGATTCTCGTGGAAGGGCAGCTGGGCGCGCTGCGCGATCCCGACCACGGGATCTATCCTTTCTCGACGTCGTCGTCGACATTGGCGGGCTTTGCTGCTGTCGGTGCCGGGATTCCCCCTTATGCGATCAAGAACGTGGTCGCTGTGGCCAAAGCTTACTCCAGCTGCGTCGGCGCCGGCCCGTTCGTGACGGAAATCGCCGAAACAGACGGGGCGAATGAATTAAGACGGCGCGGCGGCGATGCGGGCGAATACGGAGCGACGACCGGGCGTCCGCGGAGTGTGGGTTGGTTCGACGCGGTGGCGACGAAGTACGGGTGCGTGGTGCAGGGCGCGACCGAGGTGGCGTTGACGAACTTGGATGTACTGGGGTATTTAGAGGAAATCCCGATTTGCACAGCATATCGTATCGATGGCGAAGCGACGGGTAAATTTCCGGTTACGGCAAGCTTGGAACGGGCGGAGCCGGTGTACGAGACGATGCCCGGTTGGAAGACGGATATTTCGGGTGCACGGTCGTACGGAGAACTGCCGGAGAAGGCGCGGAGTTACGTAGAGCGTCTGGAGATGTTGATCGAGGCACCGATCCGCTGGATCTCCGTAGGCCCACGACGCGAACAGTTGATTGCTCGGTGGTAATCAGCTGGCGGGGCGATTCCCGAGAATTAAGTACGCTTGCCAGCAAGGGATTAAAGCATTGATGGAGTTGCGTCCGGAGCTTCGGTCGAAAACGGTGGAACAATTGGAGAACGAATTCTGGCAAATGTTAAATAGCAATTACGATCAAGTGCTTCAAGGAAAGCTTTCTGCTCAAGATACAAAAATTCAGAGAATTATCGGTTTGTTCGAAGGATGTCATTGCGAGCCGCCAGGTGATGCGGAGATACTTGCCGAAGTGTATACCCTTGCTTATAACAAAGCCCACCGGGCCGTTCCCGGGATCGAAGAAGTCCTCGTAAAATTAAAAGCCTCTCATTACCGGATTGCAGTCATTACTAACGGTTTTAAGAAGACCCAATACAAGAAGTTGGAATCATGCAACTTGATTCCGTATATTGATTTGATTGTTGCTTCGGAAGAAATTGGCGCTACAAAACCGGATCCGAGGATTTATCAAGCAGCATTGAACAAATGGAATATCCATCCGCATGAAGCCGTCATGATCGGGGATTCCTGGGAAAATGATGTGCTTTGTCCCCATTCACTAGGCATGAAAACAATATGGTTCAACAGGAGAAATGAAGTTTGCCCCGATCCGTCCATCACTTGGACAATCCGTGATCCCAAACAAATATTGGATATTCTGAATCTGAAATAGGTCAAGAGGTAAGGTTTCAGGAAACCCGCCGGTGAAACATGTTGCTGTGTATTATTTGTGCAGTATGGTGATGAAGTTCAAAGGTAGGGCTGTGGTGCGGGGTAGGCTGACGAGGGAGAGCCGGATAGGAGAATCACGTTACTTGGTTGTTTAAACTAACATAACGCATTTTCGAGTCCTTATTTGCTGGTAGCGATGGGGGAGGCAGCAAATAAGGTTGTTTCAAGTCCTTATTCCGGACTTCTGAGCAGAAACTGGGCCAACTCATACAAATAACGTTCTGAAAATGCGCTACGAAGGCCAACAAAACAAGAAGTGGAGAAATTGCGTATCGAAAGAACCTTATTGTGTTTGTAACCAAAACTATATGACCCAAAACTTGCCCCGGACGGAGCTATAGTTGAGGAAATCAACGGAAATCAAAACTAACACCTACCATTATGTCGCATTATCCGCAAACATACGCAGGCTTGCGTGCCGGATAAACCCGCCTAAATCCTGTAGGGATTGGGCCCGTTATCCGGCATCGCGATCCGTCAATCATTGCCGACGCAGCTTCACTCTTTTTTCCGCGACGGACGCCACTCTCTCTCCCTTGTTCTTCTCCACGGGCTCAATCACCGGTGCCGATTCCCCCGCTTCCACCATTCTGCGGATTAACCGATCCCTTAAATCCTCGACAACTCCGCCGCTCACCTTCCGGTGAATCAAATTGTTCAGTTCGTACGGATCCGCGTGCAAGTCATACAAATACTCCTCTACGTACACGTCCGAACAGGAATCCGTCTTGCCGTTCTTATCCGGCGCTTTCACACTGTACTTCCACCGTTCCGTGCGAATCGCCCGCCCTACTTGGCTGCCGCTGATTTGCACGAACATTTCTTCCGGCCAATGATCCTTCTCCCCGCGGATTAACGGCAAAACCGAACGTCCCTGCATCTCTTTCGGAACTTCAATTCCCGCGGCGTCAAGCAAGGTTGGCGGCAAATCGATCGAGCTGACCAGTTGCTTCACCCGTCCACCTCCTGAAAATACGGAGCCCGACAAAGCGGTCGGCACGCGAATCGAGCTTTCATGGCAGGAACGTTTATATTCACCTGGGCGAGTGCGGAAATGACACGCATGGTCGGAAGTAAATAAGAGGATCGTATCGTCCAGCATATTTCGGCTGCGCAGCGCGTCGAGCAACCGGCCCAGCGCTTCGTCCAGCCTCTTGACCATGCCGAAGTAACCGCCTAGCTGCTGCTGCGAGGTCCCCCCCAGCACGGCCAAATCCGGCGGAGACCACTTTCCGGTATACATCTCTTCATAACCGACCGGAGCCGGATAACTGTCCGTATGATTTTGCTGGTGCGGCTCCAGAAAAGAGAGAAACAAAAAGAACGGATTGTGCCTTTGTTGATCGACATACCTAACGGCGGCATCTGTCAGCGCATCGACACGATATCCCGGAAGACTGACTTCGTTGCCGTCATTGTCGTAAACGACTGTATCGTAGGCATCCGAGCAATTTTCCAGCGCATTGGCACCGAGCCAGTATTCATATCCCCCCTGCTGCTCTGGAGGAACCGGTTCCCGGTCGGCCAAATGCCATTTGCCGATATAGCCTGTCTTGTAGCCGGCATCGCGAAAATAATGAGCCAACGTCCTTTGCTCTGTAGGCAGCGGAATGCCGTTATGAAAACAACCGGAAGTTGTGGCGTACAATCCCGTCTGCATGCAGGAACGAGCCGGGCCGCACAACGGCTGGCAAGTAAAAGCGTTGAACAGATGAGTGCCTTCTTGCGCCATTCGGTCAAAATTAGGGGTCAAGCCGAGCGGATTGCCGTGAATGCCGGTCGTGTCCCATCGCTGCTGGTCTGTAAAAAATACAATCACGTTCGGTTTTTTCAAAGTGAACCGCCCTCCTGGATGTTTACTCATTGTTCATCGTCAAACAGGATGCCCGGTCCATGAGTGGCCAGAGCGCACGGCATGTAGCTGTTGATACACACGTCATCATGCTCATAGGCAAATCGCCACAGCTTCTTGTACATTTCATAGACCACCTGCTCATTTTCAGGCAACGAAACGACGTTCGTAATTTCTTCCGGATCGTTCTCCAAATCATAGAGCTCGTCCAAGTCAAATCCGTTGTAGACCAGCTTCCACTTGCGATTCATCACCGAACGCTGGATGCCGTACTGCTCGTTCCCGTTGGACTGGGTATACATTTCCGTTCTCCACCCGTCCACCTTTTCCCCTTTGAGAAAAGGGACCAAACTATCGCCGGCAAAATCGGTATCCGCCTCATATCCGGCCAATTCGAGAATGGTCGGCGCCATGTCGGCGGCAGAGACAAATTCGTTGATGACTCGCCCAGGTTGCTTCTGGCCTTGCGGCCATTTGATGATCGTCGGAACGTGATAAGCTCCCTGGAAGCAAGGAAGTCCCTTGGTCCACAACCCATGCTCGCCCATGTAATCGCCATGATCCGACAAATAGATGACGATCGTGTTGTCTTCCAGTCCGGAGGACTCCAACGATTTCATCAGCTCGCCGAATTGATGATCCACGTAGCTGCAGCAAGCGAGGTAATGCTTGATACATTCTTTATGCTGCTCTGGGGTGAGTTTTCCGAAAACCTGTTCCCGAATTCTTCGGTACATCGTCGGCTTATTGTGCATCGTATCTTCAAAGAAGCTTTTCGGAAGTTCAATCTCCGTATCTTTATACAGATCCAGAAACGGTTTGGGCGGGGTATATATATCGTGAGTGTTGCCGACGCCGATATGCATGCACCAAGCCTTCTCCTTGGCGCGATCGCTTTCGAGAAACTTTTTCCCTTCGGCAACGGTATTTCCGTATAAACATTCGGGAGCATTACCCTCACCGAACAGGTGGACATCCGGATAGCCCGATCTTCGGATCAATCCCGTATCCGTTTTCGGTTTCTTCCTGTGGGGCTCCTTGCCTCTATAGCTATCCCATTCATGAGTTGAAGGCTTGACGTTCAAATTGGAACGGTCATATAAATTTTTCCCTCCCTCGCTGCCCTCATCAAATCCTCTGTCAAACGGACCGTCGTAGCTGCTGATATGCCATTTGCCGTGGGAGATCATGAAATAATCTTGCTTATCGAAAAATTCGCTCCACACCTTGACGCCATCGTACGGTCCTCGCGATAACGCGTTGCCAACATTTACATTGTTCCACACTCCGTGCTGCGACGGATACAAACCTGTCCAGAATGTGGTTCTCGAAGGGCTGCAATGCGGAGAAGGACAATAGGCCTGTGAGAACGTAATCCCTTCTTTAGCCAGCGTCGCCGCATGGGGAGTGATAGCCCGGTTATAGGGGGCAACGCTATCCCCTCTTTGTTGATCCACATAGAAAATTAATATATTCGGCTTTTGACCCAACCCGTTCCACTCCTTCGATAAATAGAGATGATTGCTTCCTGTTATCCTGCAAT
>JAJFMO010000412.1 GCA_020697475.1 Paenibacillaceae bacterium
ATATCCAGAAATCTGGCGGGCCCGTCAGCCAGTTGCCGAATAATCGCTCGTCTGGTCGGGTGTGAGATGGCAATCAAAACATCAGTTAACTGATCCATGTATTTATTACACCATAAGGTGTAATAAATTGCAACTGTTTTTTCATCATTTAAAATGCAATGCCCCCGGAATCGCTGGGGAACCCGGAGGCAATCAATTTCTATTCTCGTCGAACAACAGCTTACTGCGTTTTATTTTCCGCAACAATCTTATTGATGGCCTCGTCCGCTTGCTGGAGTGCCGTATTGATATCCAAATGCTCCTTAAAGACAGCGTTTGCCGTGTCGCTGTTCATAACAGCGCGAGCTTGTGTGTCGAATTCCGTGGGCGGATAATTCGCGGCAGGAGCACTCTTGAAAATGGCATCAATGTTTTTGCCTTTCATATAGGACAGGTTTTGCCCAAACACACTGCGGAGTTGATCGTTCTTCAACACAGAAATCCTTCCGTTCTTGGCAATATTTTGCTGAACTCCCTCGGACAACAGTACACTCAGGACGAGCGCTGCGGCGTCCTTATGCTCGCTATTGGCCGTAATTACCATGGAGTGCAGATCATAATTGACGCCTATGCCAGGGGCTTCCGGAAAGGAAGGATAGCTTACCATGTCCCAGTTTAAATCGGGTGTAGCTGCCATTTGGTCTGATGCATTGACAGTGGGGAACATAGCCAGTGTCTTATCTTTCATGAACATGGCCAATCCTCCGGTCGCGTATGCATTTCCCGGGATGTCGTAAACGTTCTTCTCCATCTCATAAACGCGTTTCCACTTTTCGGTATTCACCGTAGCTTTCAACGTCTTCGGGTCAACGTACCCAAGAACCAACTGTGACGCCGGGCGATGGACAGAATCAAAGAGAAGTCCGCGATACGCCACCCCGCCATCTTGCCGTGTCATTTTTTTGGCCAAATCCGTGGCATCGGCCCAAGTCATGCCGTCTTTCGGATAAGGCACTCCGAACTTGTCGAATAGATCCTTGTTATAGAATAGCACGTTGTAATTTCTGCTGTAAGGCAGAGCCGACATATATTCACCTCCGCTGGAGGTTTTAATCGCTTGCAGGCTCCCTTGTTCAAACAGACTTAAATCCAGATTGACAGCTTTCAAATAAGGCTCAATGTTCGTGGCGAGTCCGACAGTCCTTATCGGATCCAGAAGGTTGCTTGACGTGACGAGCAAATCCGGGATCTCGCCCTGGGCAATCATATTTTGCAAATTTTTTAGGTTTGGATTCAAATTAGAAAGTTCAACAGTAATGTTCGGATATTTGCTTTTGACCGGATCGATAATGTACTGTCGGACTTCGTCTTCGTTCAAGTAGTTCGCAGACACGTTAAGCTTGACCGTCACAGGTTTGGTAATTTCTATAGGCTTCACTTCCGCCGTTCCTTTATTGGCATCAGCCGGACCTCCCGCTCCCGAGTTGCCTCCCCCGCAGCCGCTCAAGGCGACGGCAAGACACACCGCAAGAATGACATTTCCTTTTCTGATGAGCTTCATTCCAGACCCTCCTCTTATTTTTCAACCACATTATCGTTCTTGCTTACTCGCATAACCTTGCCATCTTCCATTCCCATCATACTGACCCCTGCTTGCATAGACTTGCCGTCTTCACCATGATTTAATTCAACAGGGGTACCGAAGGCCGGCTCGGCGTACGGCAGATGCGTCTTCCCTCTGGCAAGAATATGGTGTTCGTTCGCGGAGTCCCCTTCGAAGGCATCGCCGTGATTCCACGGAACCCAAGAACGCGCATTGCAATAGTGGCAAACATAAGAGCGGCGCAGACGACTATCCGAACGATTCTTATGCGAGCGATGCAGCAGATGGGAATGAAAGAACAGGACGTCTCCCGCTTTCATGATGGCCGGAACGATTTGGTCGTATTTTTGCGCCACCTTCGACAGAGCGTTGACTTCATCGTCCTGGTTGCTCGCATTCTCGGCGACGAACAAATCGGCAAATACGCCCTCAGCGTGAATTAATCCCCCTGTAGAAGGATCAACCGGCGGATAGATCGGCTCGCTGTGCGAACCCGGAGCAACCCATAAGCAGCCGTTCTCTTCGTCGGCATCTTCCAACGCTATCCATGCCCCGATCAACGTATCCGGATGAGTTCGAATGTAGTACGAATCCTGATGCCAACCCTGACCCCCTTTCCCGGGAGGGTTGTAGAAAATCATCGATTGCAAGGCGAGGACATCAGGTCCGACCAACGCTTCTACCACATCCAGCACCCTGGGAAGAAGCAGCCCGTACTCCGCGACCGGATCGATCCGGTGAAGCATTTGGATGCGAGGATTCGACATGTCCACGAATTTCTCATCCGCCCAATCCCGCATTTTCTTGATATCTTCTGAGCCGACCAAATTTCTCAAAATAAGAAATCCATTCCGGTGGTAACTTGCGTATTCGTCCACCTTCACCAAATACCGATCCTTTCGTTCCGCGGCTTTTGGCAAATAATAGCCCATACTCATTGGCCCCCTTTTAGTGAAGACATTCAATGTCCTTCTTATTATCGGTGATTCAAAGTTCGGAGAAAATAAAGCAATAAAAAGAAAATATGCACGGATTTGATCTAATGCATAGTAGGATACTTGAATTTTCGGTTCACCTGGTAAAACTCAACCGGGGCGCCCGGAAACAGATAAGATAACCTGGGATCGGCGTATTTGTGCCTGAACTCGGAAGCCGTCATCCCCTGCAATCGCCGGAATAAGCGATAAAAATAGGTAGGAGTCTCAAATCCGAGCATATAGGAAATTTGCTTAATTGTGTATTCGGGATGCTTGAGCAACTGGCACGCCTTGGCGATCTTTCGATTCATTATGAACGATTGCGGTGACAATCCTATCCACTTCCTGAATGCGCGAGAGAAATGTTCATGCGACCAGCCGCATAATTGGGCCAATGATTCGATGGCTATGCGCTGATGCAAGTTGTTCTCGATATATTCTTGTACTTTCGTGATCGCCGGGGGTGGTTCGAGGGGTGTTGCCACAAGAAGAGATCGTTCAGCCAGAATTCCGTCCATTTCTTCAATGGCAACCTGAAGAAGCCGTTCAGATCGTTGTACCCACCCGAACGGCTTGTTTCTCGCCAATTTAAGGATATGCCGAATCAAATTCGGGAGCAGAACTTCATCCTCTGTAAATAGGAGCGGGGCGCATTCCATCTGTAGCACGAACGGCATACTCCGTGATTCTTTTGTTTCTGTCAGGATGTCGAAATGGATATACAAATGCCGGGTCGGCCGGTCGGGGTCGAATCGGTAATCATGCTCCTCCCCCTTACGGGTAATGACGATGCAAGGCTTGTCTAACTTATGAGCGATCCCCTTTGCCGTATAGATCGTGCCAGTGCCCTCGGGGAAATAGACAATTTCATAATCTTTCAGAATTCTTGGTCCGAGTCTGTTCCCGAATACCGACAGGTCGCCTGCGATTCGTAAAGCAAGCCTATAACTATTCCCCTCCATTGAGCGGTCCCCCAACTTGATCTTGTTACTTAAATCTAATGTCTGTACTCCGTCACCGGATCTTCCCCGTCTTGCAGCCATTTCGCCAACAAAACGATTTGCCCGGAATGGTACCCGTAATGTTCCGCGACCTGAAACAAGTGCAAGTTGATTGTTCTGGTATAGCCATTCGCCCCTTCACGATCCTGGCGATCCCGCATGCGATTCCAATCTTCCAAATCGTAATAGACGAATACTTCGCGATCCAAATCCGTAATCGATTGCAGAATTGCCTCCGATTCATTTCTTACATTTCTCAACAACTCGATCAGTTCCGCTTTGGTCTTAGTGTGGGTTTGCACAAACTCGTTTGTTCTCTCCCGTATGTATGGCTTGCCGCCGATTCCGCTGACAAAGTGCTGATATTCGTTGCCAGCCAAATGTACGCACAAATTCCCGATACTGTTCGTGCCCGGCTTCAACTTTTCCCAAACTTGAGTTTCCGTCAGCCGGTTCAGGCAAATTTCGATCCGTTCCAACTGTTTGTTCATCTGGTTCAGCACATGATCGACGAATGGGTGGGTCATGAGTTCATCTCCCGAATGAGAAATTGAGTAGAGGCACTTGAATCGTTCCACGCCGGGGTATTTCTCGCCCAAACTGTGTGCGGTGAAGCCCATCTTCTGATAAAAACGAAGAGCGTCACGATCGGTCTCTGCAAAAAGAATCCCGGAGTCGATTTTTTCAATGAT
>JAJFMO010000413.1 GCA_020697475.1 Paenibacillaceae bacterium
TGATTGTTTTGCTTCTCGGTACGGCAAATCTCGGAACCCGGACCGCCGATGCCGTGGCGTGCCCCTGCATGACGGTGCACATGGTAAACGTAGGCGGCGCCGGCTTTATTGTCAAGCTTCCGAATGACAAGATCATGGTCGTGGATGCGGGACTCCAGGCGGATATTCAAACTTTTTATGATGAACTCGACAGTATGGGAGTAACGACGATTGATTATTTAGTTGGCACTCATGGGCATGTCGATCATATTTCCAGCTTCAACAATATTATCGGCAACTACAATGTCGGTAAAGTCGTATTCCCGAAGAACGATCCGCTTCTGGCCGGTTCACAGTATTACGTTGATGCCGTAAATGCGGCTGCCAACCACGGTGTTCCTGTCGTGAAACTCAACGCAGGCGCAGACATCTTCCCGGAAACTACAGTGAACGGGAAAACGTTAAAAGCTCACGTGAATTCGCCAAGATCCACTTCGAACTTCGACAGCACGAGAATACCTGCCAACTCTTATTCCCTTGTATTCAATATCCAATATGGGGATAAGAAGATTTTGTTTACAGGGGATGCGATGGAAGAGACCGAGGCGGAAGTGATCGCCAATTACGCGCTTGACAATACGCAAGTGCTGGCTGCTCCGCACCATGGATGGAACACTTCGACGACGGACGCGTTCTTTGACTATCTTCAATCCAAAGGGCTGGACAGGGTGCTGATCCCGAATCAGGCGGACAACACCAACAGCAGTATTACGACCTATAAGTCCCGGTTGCAGGCGAGAGGCCTGAAATATTGGAGCACATACGGGAATGGGACGATGTATATCAGAACGGACGGCACAGCATGGTGGGCAAGCGAAACCGCTGAGTGGGAACCGTAAGTTAAGGCGATAAGGAGCGCTTCCCCGGCGAATGGTGCCGGGGAAGCCTCATTTTCGGGAAACGGGGGTGAATCGGCCTGGACACGTTCAAATATTTCCTGCGCGACGCGAGAGCTGGGATCGCCCGTAATGCGGGGGCCGGGACGGCCGTCATCTTGCTTGTGTTTATTTCGCTTGCGATCACGGGTTCCTTATATTTGATGCAATCGAGTATTGTCGACGACGTGTTGAGTTACCTCCCGGATTCTCTTCTTATAGAGGTCGCAAACGAACAGGAGGCGGCGCAAATCGCGGAAAAACTGAAATCGGTCGCCGGAGTGACCGACGTTTTTTACCCGCAAAAAATTGCGCAAGCGGTTCTTGTGTGGTCCCATGCGGCAAACCGGTACGGAATCATCTTGTTGGTGATATTTCTGCTGGCTTCCCTCCTGACAGTAAGCATTGCGATCCATCTGGCGTTATATCAGCGGCAAAAGGAAATTCGCGTAAAATTGCTGCTGGGAGCCAAAACCACTCACGTAAGGGGGCAATTTATATTTGAGGGCTGCCTATTGGGCCTGATCGGAAGCATTCTTGCCAGCTTGGCGATTTACTTTATTTTTCAGTATGCACTGGTGCTATTGGCGTTGCACTTCAGCACAATTTTTCATTTCAGCCCTTTGCGTCTTGATTTGTCGTTACTTGGCATCATGGCAGTCGGGACACTGATCGGCCTAATGGGAAGCTATTATTCTACGGGGAAGTTGATCAAACATGCGTAGATCGATCGTCTATGGGATACTCGTTCTTGGCTCACTGTTGGCCACCACCGTCTATGCCCATTTTGCTGAAAGCTACACCTACTTCATTGAGGGTGTTGAGGACGAAAGCGCGACAACAGCTCGGCTGGAGAAGGAAATCGCGGATACCAACCGGGAAATCGAGCAGATCAATCCTCAACTGGCAACTCTGGAGCAAGAATACGGCTCGGAGAAAGACGCGGCTGTCTCCAAACTGCAATTTTACAATACGATTGGGTTGGATGCGCTGACGGGTTATATTTTGCAATCGGAAAGTATTACGGATGTGTTGGCCAATCGGCGAATTGTGGAAAAACAATTGAAGGACGACTTGTCCAGGCTGAACGATCTGTATCAACATTACGCGCAGACAAAAGCGGCCAAAGAGACGTTGGCGGGGCACGAGAAATTGTTGGACATTATCCGGCGCAATCTCGAGGAGCGAGAAACGTTCGACGCCGTTGCGAAGAACTTGTCTCCGAAAGATAAAGCCGATTTAGCTGCACAGTTATGGACCGGGAAAGTGGAAGGCCAGTTGACGAAGCAATTGCAGGAAGATGCGAATTTGCTCAAAAAGAATGAACAACAATTCATCACTAGGGCCTCCGACGCTTTGCCGTACCGGTTTGAGGAAGAGCGTTGGAACGAAAAAAGCAAGTTAAGTTATCTTTACCGCTCCGATCATGTGTACGTATATTATGAAAATAACAACGCCAGTGTCATTCTGCTTGGGACGGTCGGCAATGTAAATGACGCGAAGGCGAGTTTGAAATTCGAAGCGGGATTTTTGAACGGGATCGCGCTTTCGGACGAACTTGTGGATTTTTTGCATGGGTTTGAAATCGACTACGCCGGCATCAATCCGAAATCGAAAGGGTTTTATGTCGAGCAAGCCAATGGCGCGATTATTATTCAACCGATGGAGGTTACAGCCGATTAATTCGATCATTTTGCGAAAGGGGATTTCAGTGAAGAAAACGGCACTATTCTTGATCGTACTGGCGCTCATGCTCCCTGTTCGCGTATTCGCTCACGTAGTCAACGAGAACACGATATACGACGACATTCAATATTCCGATGCGAAAGCAGATATTGTTATGCTGAGGGGAATCGGTGCCATTGCCTCCCCTGATCATGGAGTAAATTTGTTCATGCCAGGAGACAAATTGACCAAAGCCGAACTGGCCTACTGGAGCGCTGCTTTCAACAAAATCGGTGGAGAGCAGGCGACGATGGGGGATTTGCAAAGGGCGGCCGTGGCTAACGGGCTGGTCGATTCTTTGGAAGGCAATGCAACATACGGGGATGTGAACAAAGCGTATTTTGCCGGAAAAGCGACGGTACAGAATGCGAATAACGAGCTGACCCGAGAGCAGTTTGCGTTGTTCATGGGACATTTTTTGAAGGAAAAAGTGGATGGGAAGACGCTGTATGACCGGGCCGGGTTTGAGCCGGGGCCAACCGGTGTGATTGAAAAAGTCGCAGCGAAAACGGAAGGCGCCGGAGGCAACGCAGACAAAGTTTTCACATTGACGGTTGGCGGCAAACAATATGCATTGGATCCGCATCCGAAAGTCATTCGCGGCCCAACCGATCTCACCGTCTGGAAGGGAAAAAATGTAGAATCGTCCTGGATCGCGTTGGAAGGGAATCGCCAAGTAGTAAAAATCATCGTTGCGGCCAAAGATCAGTTCAGCATCGATGAAATTTCGGCGGGGCAGCAAAAGCCGAAGAAGGGATTACCCATTTTCCCGATCTCGGTTTCTGTCATTCTAGTTGTCCTGGTCGGGTGGTTGTTCAAATCCCGGGTGCGAAGAGGGCATGCTCCCTAACCTTGGAAGGCGGGTCCCCATACCTCTTCTTATAAGCCCGCGTAAATGAATAGCTGTCGTTGTATCCTACCGACAAGGCGATTTCACTTACTGACATGGCTGTTCTGCGCAACAACAAGTCGGCTTCCTGCAACCGCAACGATTGAAGGTAATGGTTCGGCGTTTCTTTCGTTTGTTTGAAGAAGGCGCGCGTGAAATGTGAACGATTTAAGTTTACATAATTAGCGACATCCTCCACTGAAATGCCGTCTCTGAAATGGGTTTTCATATACTCCAGGCTTCTCCTGATCCAGGGGACGGCATCTTTGTTCTCATCAATTTTAGCAACCGCATTCGATAACATCTCAAATAGCCGATATGTATGGACGAGCAGAGACAGATTTTCATTGCAATGACGATCCGCCGAAGCGAAAGTTGTAATTTGTCCGATTACCTGACTCACGGTAGTATCTATGGCTTTTTTGACCAGACAGATTTCCGGAGCGATTCCGATTAATTGCAATAGGGGGAGTGATTGTTCTCCGTTGAAAGTCATCCAGAACATTCGCGAGGGGATGTCCGAACGGTTGACACCATAGCTATAAAGCGTTTTCGGAAAGACGCAGAATACATCCCCTCCATCCGCCAAATAAGTTTGGCTGCCCACCACATAGTTGATTTGCCCCTCCAGAACAAAATGCAAGCTGAAATACGGGCTGAAACGCGGGCCGACCCTGTAATTGGGCTTGGCATGGTTGAGTCCGATGCGTATGATGCGAAGCCCTCCCGCCTTCTCCAGTGAAGACGGCAGATGATGCCAAATTTCGGCGAATTCATGTCCATACTCCCTCACGTCAATTCTCCTCTCAAACTCGCGATGTCACAAAATGAGGTATAAGCATGCAACAACAAATCATTCTCAATTCCACCGCATTAACGTATGATCGAAGATAAAGCCGCCTTTAAGATCATCATATCATGATATTTGCTGATACTGGAAAAAATTTGCGGGAGGCAGCGTATGTCAAAAATTGCATTCTTAGGCGCAGGAAGCATGGTGTTTAGCAAAACAGTGCTGGGCGATTGCATGTTAATCCCGAGTCTGCAAGGTTTCGAACTGGCGATTCACGATATTGATCTGCAACGTTTGAAGGAAGCGGAGAAGATGCTGCTGGCGATGAAGTCGACTTTAGGCTGCGATGTAACCGTCAAGGCTTACGCCGATCGCAAGGAGGCATTGCGCGGGGCGGATTACGTCATCAACTCGATTCTGGTGGGCGGATATGATCATATTAAATTCGACATGGACATTCCCAAAAAATACGGTCTGCTACAAACCATCGGCGACACTCTCGGCATTGGCGGGATATTTCGCGGACTCCGCACAGCACGGGCGATGCTGGAATTTGCCGAAGATATGCAGGAGGTTTGCCCGGACGCCCTGTTCCTCAATTACACGAATCCGATGTCCGTATTGACCCATGTGATGAATACAATCGGAGGGATTCGCACAATCGGCTTATGTCACAGTGTACAGAATTGCGTTCCTCGTCTGTTGAACACCTTGGAAATGTCGAATGAGAACGTTTCCTCGAAAATTGCCGGAATCAACCATATGGCTTGGCTGCTGGAAGTGACGCAAGGCGGACAAGACCTGTATCCGGAAATTAAACGAAGAGCGGCAGAAAAGCAAGCGGAACAGCATCTCGATCGGATCCGGTACGAGATC
>JAJFMO010000414.1 GCA_020697475.1 Paenibacillaceae bacterium
TTCGACATGCTTTTGCGGAAACACGTCGTTAATCTCTATTTATTCTGCATTAGATTCCGGCTAATATAGGTTATGATGCGTATCATGCAACGACAACCTATGGAAGGAGAATTGCCTGGGCATGACAAAAATTTTTGGAAATATCGAGCTGGGTGTACAGTCATTTTGTTTCCGAAATTTTACGAATGAACAAATCGTGGAATCATTGCGGGAGTGCGGGCTTAGTGCATTGGAGATTTGTCGTAAGCATCTGAATCTTGAGGTGGAAAGCGATCCTGATCGGGTGCTGAAGCTCTATCAAGACAATCAGATCCGGTTCAATTCCTATGGGATCAACCCATTCGTGAATGATGAGGCAAAGGCGAGACCGTTTTTTGAATTTGCCCGTAAAGCGGGGATCGCCATCCTGGGAGCGAATCCGAAACCGGATGCTTATGAGATGCTGGGCCGGTTATGCGACGAGTATTCCATAAAGCTGGCCATACATAATCACGGCAAGAAGGATCAGACGTACGGGACAGTCCGGCAGTTGGAAGAAGCTCTGGCGAAGGCGCCGGAGAGCATCGGGCTATGTCTTGACACAGGCTGGTTGATCGATTCGAATGAAGATCCTGTTGCTGCAATACAGAAGTTTGCCGGCCGTATTTACGGTGTGCACTTCAAGGATTTTAGCTATACGGAGGAAGGCGAACGATTGGAAGCCGTGCTTGGCGAGGGCAGACTGGATCTGCCTGGGGTCGTCAATGGTCTTAAAGCGATCGGCTTCAACGGTTATGCGTCCATTGAATATGAAGGGGAACCGGAACAGCCGGTGCCCAACATTAAGAAATGCATTGAAGCGTTAACGAAAGCGGATCAAGCATAACATTGCTCATTTTTGAGAGGAGAGAAGTACGTTGAGTCAACAGGAAAAAATGAAATTTGGCATTATCGGCGCCGGCAATATCGGAACCGTGCATACTAAGACGCTTGCCAAGCTGCAAGATAAAGCCGAAACCGTTGCGATTACCGATGTCTATTTGCCGCTAGCCGAAGAGAGGGCCGCTGAGCATAAGATTGGCAAGGTGTACCGGACTTCCGATGAATTGCTGGCGGATCAGGACATTCAAGCTGTGGTGATCGGGGTACCGAACAAGTATCACGCTCCCTTGGCGATTCAAGCTTTGGAAGCGGGCAAACACGTCATTATCGAAAAACCGATGGCGGTCAGTCTGGAAGCGGCCAGGGATATTGTAAGAGCGCAAAGGAAAGCGCAGAAAACCGTGATGGTTCCTCATCAGATGCGGTTCGAGGCGGGTGCGCGGATGCTTAAGCAGCACACGGACGAGCTGGGCCATATCTACAATGCCAAGGCAGGGTGGTTCCGGCGCAAAGGAATTCCCGGATGGGGAACCTGGTTTACGCGCAAAGACGACTCCGGCGGCGGTCCCTTAATCGACATCGGCGTCCATTTGCTCGATCTCTCCCTTTATTTGATGGGAAATCCGAAACCCGTCTCGGTCAGCGGCTCCACCTACGCCGAATTTGGTCCACACAAACGCGGGATCGGCAATTGGGGTACTCCGAATTGGGATGGCATCTTTGATGTGGAAGATTTGGCCACGGCATTGATCAAGATGGAGGACGGCAGCACGCTTACGCTGGAAGTCAGCTGGGCGGTAAACAATGTGATTGAAAACAACGGTCCGTTCGTCCATTTGATGGGCTCGAAGGGCGGCGCCTCCTTGCAAGGGAAGAAAGCGATGCTCTACAAGGAAGAATCGGATAAAGCCGTGGATATCAAGCTGGAGGTTCCGGAAGTCAAGGAAGATCCGAGAATTTTCATGTATGAGCATTTTATCGAGTGCGTGAATCAGGGAAAAGAGCCGATTTCCAACGTCATGACAGGATTTACGAACAATCTGGTGCTTGATGCCATCTATCGTTCTTCGAAAACCGGGAACGAAATCAAGATTGATTGGGAAATTTAATAAGCAACCAGCAGGCCCCGAGATAGGAATGATTTCGGGGCCTGTTACTCTCCAAGCGCGAAGGAGCGAATATGTATGAATGGACTGAAGAAAGTATCTGTCGGGATGCTGTTGGTCGTAATTATGTATGCGTTTACCGCTTGTTCTGGTGTTTCGAAAGAAAGCGCTTCATCCCAATTGAAGGAAGATTCCTCGGGAAGCGTTGTCTCCAAAGCTGCGGAAGTCAAAGGAAACACCGATCCGGTCACGGTCAAGATCGGGTTGGCGGCTACCGGATATTACAACGAAAGAGAATTTGAACAATATGTCGTTCAACCGGTCAAGGCGAAATATCCCTATATCACCATAGAAAAAATGATCGGCCCGGTGGGAGGGGACGGGCTGGAGCAGATAGTGGCGTCAGGAAATATCCCCGATATTTTTATCGCTTCCTCGTTGTTGCTGGACCCTTTTTCCCGAACAAAATTGCTTACAAATATCGAACCTCTGATCAAGCAGGAAAACATTGATTTGGGGCGATTCAAGCCGTTTGCTTTGGAGTATACGAAGGACGGCGGCGGCGAGAACTATCTGACTGCGATTCCGTATAACCATAACTATAGTGTGACCGGGTACAACAAGGATATTTTCGATAAATTCGCTGTTGCTTATCCGAAGGATGGGATGACTTGGGAAGAGGCAACCGAATTGGCCAAAAAGTTAACCCGCTCTGACGGCGGGGTGCAGTACCGTGGATTGGAACCCGACTCCGCCATTCGTCTCGCGTCTGTCCTGCAGTTGCCCGAAGTTGACCCAAAGACGAATAGGGCGGTTGTAAATACCGAAGGATGGAAGCGAATTTATGAATTACAAAGAGAGATCTACCAAATTCCCGGAAACGGAGAAAATGTAGGCGGTCAGAAAGCGTTCGATCAATTCCTGAAGGATCAAAGATTGGCGATGCTGGCAACGTTAAATTTGCTGACCCCCTTGGAAGACGCAAGCGATAGCGTGCACTGGGATCTGGTGCAGTACCCCCAATTCAAGGAAGCGCCGAACACCGGAATTCATTTTGGCGCGCATGTCGCATTAATCACCTCCAGTTCGAAAGTCAAAGACGCGGCGATGCGTGTCATCTCTGTGATGGTATCGGATGAAGTTCAGCTTGATGCGGCGAGGAATGGCAGGATCTCGATATTGAAGGATCCGAATATGCAAACCGAATTTGGCAAAAACCTCGCGTTTCTAAAGGGGAAAAATGTTCAAGCGATCTTCAAATCGCAGCCGGCCAAGCCGGCGCCTTCAAGCGAATACGACACACTGGCCAACGGGATCCTGAACCCAAAAACCAAAGAAATCGTAGCCGGCAAAGATGTCAATACAGCCTTGCGGGAACTTGTGGATGAAATCAACCAGAAGATTGATGAGAAAAAATAAGAAGCCTTGAATTGTAGCCTGGGGAGGAAACCATTATGAGCGTATACGAGTACAGCGCCCGTTCGATCAAGGGAGAACCTGTCGAGTTGTCAGCCTACAAGGGGAAAGCGCTTGTCATCGTGAACACGGCCAGCAAATGCGGATTTACGAAGCAATATACGGCTCTTCAAGCGCTGTACGAAAAATATCAAGGCCGCGGGTTGGAAGTGCTGGGATTCCCATGCGATCAGTTCGGGGGCCAGGAACCGGGTTCTGAATCGGAAATCGAGGAATTTTGCCAGGTGAATTATGGAGTGACGTTTCCGCTGTTTGAAAAGTCGCTCGTGCGCGGACTCGATGCAACGCCTTTGTTTCAATACCTGAGCGAGACGGCTCCTTTCGCAGGCTTCGATGAGCGCGGCGCGAGGCTGCAATCGATTTTGCAGGAGCGGCTGCCTGAATACTACGCCGGTAACGGCATCAAGTGGAACTTTACGAAGTTTCTGATTGATCGTCAAGGCCATGTCGTCAAGCGGTTCGAGTCCCCGGTGGTACCGGCGGATATGGAATCGGCGATTGAAGCGTTGCTGTAGGCGAATAAGAGCTTGGGAAAGGAGAAGCCGGTCGTATTGTTGCCGGCTTCTTTTTGTAATATAGAAATTTTAAGTTTTTTAGTGGTTTAGATTTACTCGGATTTTCGCCTTTCGTTTGATTGTAACGGTTGTAATCTGGTGCTATTTTGCCGTTTTCGACGATATTGGGCTCAGAACCGATGATTAAGTACATCTGGCAACCGTTAAAATTGAAAGGGTGAAAATGAAGGGCAAATAAGCCTCATTTCCGAGGCTGTCGATTAATTGTTAGCAAGATTCTTATCG